>NZ_MWJN01000060.1:0-53869 GCF_002027145.1 Microbispora sp. GKU 823
GCCCGCTCCCGCTCCACGGCCCCGCGGACCACCCGCTGGAGGTCCGCCGGCTCAAGGCCCGTCGCGTCGAAACCCCCGCCGTCGATACTCGCGGCGTCGAAACCCCGCCGTCGAAACCCCGCCGTCGAAACCCCCGGCGCCGAAATCCGCAGTGTCGAATCCCCCGGTATCGAAACCCCCGGCGTCGAAGACTCGGTCGCGGGAGCCCCCGGAGCGGTACCGCCGTTGGAAGGGCTCCAGCCGCTCGGCGTGATCGTCGCACTGCGCGGCCAGGCGCTCGCAGACGCCGCACAGGTCCGGCTCGCGGGGATGGCCGCGCCGCAGCGCGCGGAACCCGGACGACAGCGTGTGCTGCGTGCGCGACAGCGTCTCCAGGTAGCGCGCCAGATGCTCGCTCACGCGTCGTCCCACCCGCGGGCGGCGTCCCCCCAACCTGCAAGGGCCATATGTCGTCGCTTCCTTCCGGTAGGCCGACCCCACCTCATCTCCGGCGATCGCGGACGTCAGACCTCCTCGTACCGTTCCGGCGCCTCCCCTCCTCCGGCCGCGGTCGTCACCTCGGGCCGCGCGGTCACGCCACGGCCGAGGCGCGTGGCGGCGGCCGAGTAGAGGCCCTCCCCCACGGGGGCGTCCCCCACGGGCGCGTCCCCGCACCGCCCGGCCTTCACCAGCCGGACCGCCGCCGCCGTGCGCAGCGGCCTGCGGGACACCGGGTCCCACGCGGTGAGCGTCAGCTCCGCGGCCGCCCTCGTCACGGCCTCGTCCTGCCCGTCGAGCGGCAGGAGCACGACTCCCGGGCGTACGCCCGACAGGCGCGCGACGGCCTCCAGCACGCCGAGGGGCGACTCGACCCGGACGAGGTCGCCGTCCTCGACGCCGAGCGCCACGGCGTCGCCAGGGTGGAGCTCCAGGTGGGGCTGGCCCGGGAACGGCTCGGGCGGGGCGTCGCCGAGACGGGCCGGCCGGGCCGGAAAGCGCCGCGGCGAAACCGTGAACACCAGGGGGTACTCGTCGTCGGCGACCTCGGGAGACGGCTCGCAGTCGGCCGCGTGGAGGAAGGCCCGTCCCCCGGGGTTCTCCGCGCGGTATCGCTCCTCGCCGTACTCGGCCCCCGTGGCGAGGTCGGCCCCGAACGTCTGGCAGTGCCCCGGCCCGGTGGCGAAGCGTCCCCCGGCGTACAGACGCTCGACCCCGTGGGAACTGGACGGCATGCAGGGCCACTGGATCCCGCCGGCCCGCAACCGCTCGTAGGTGATCCCCGTGTGGTCGCACGGACGGCCTCTGGAACACGCCTTCCACGCCTCGAACGCCGACTCCGCGTCGGTCCAGCGCACGAGCGGCCGGCCGTCCCGGTCGCGCAGGTCCATCCGCCGCGCGTAGTCGAGCAGGATGTCGAGGTCCGTCCTGGCCTCCCCGGGCGGCTCGACCGCCTTCTCGCACAGGTGCACCGTGCGGTCGGCCCCGGTGACGGTGCCGGTCTTCTCGCCCCAGGCAGCCGCCGGAAGCACCACGTCGGCCAGCAGCGCGGTCTCGGTCAGGTACGGATCCTGGACGACGACGAACAGGTCCTCCCTCGCGAGGATCCGGTCGAGGCCGGGCATCGTGGCCGCCGGATCGGACGCCGTGATCCACAACAGCCCGACCGAGCCCTCCTCGGCGTACCTGAGGATCTGGGTCGCGTGCGTGGCGGGCCCCCAGTGCGGAATGACGGCGGGGTCGACGTTCCACAGGTCCGCCAGCTCGCGCACGTGCCCCGTGTCGGCCCAGTTGCGCAGTCCGGGCAGGTCTGCGGCCGAGCCCGCCTCCAGCGCGTCGCATCCCGGCCCGCCGAGCTGGAACAGCCCGGCCCCCGGACGGCCGAGCATGCCGCGCAGCAGGTGGACGTTGTTGACCTGGCAGGCGGCGGCGGTCGCCTGGTTGGAGCCCAGGAAGGCCTGGCCCACGGTCGACACCAGCCGTTCGGCCGCGCCCAGGATCTCGGCGGCCTGCTCGATCTGCCGACCGGCACCGCGCAGATCTCCGCCGCCCGCTTGGCGGGATAGGCCTCGACAACCCGCCACAGCCGTTCGAACCCCACGGCGTGCGCGGCGACGTAGGCCGCGTCGTGCCAGCCGCCCGCGATCAGCTCGTGCAGCAGCCCGTTGAGCAGGGCCACGTTGGTGCCGGGACGTACGGCAAGGTGGACGTCGGCCTCCCTGGCCGCCGCCGTCCCCTCCGGGCCCACCGCGATCATGGCGGGCGGCCTGGATCCGAGCCGGCGGTCGAGCATGCGCTCCCACAACACCGGATGGGTGGCGGCGCAGTCGTGTCCCCACAGCGCGAGCGCGTCGCAGTGGTCCACGTCGGTGTACGAGCCGGGCTGGCCGTCGGTGCCGAAGCTCGCCGCGAGCGCGGCGGCGGCCGCCGCCGCGCCCCAGCGGGTGTCGCCGTCCATGTGCGGGGTGCCGATCCCCGCCTTGCCGATGACGGCGAGGGTGTAGTGCTCCTCGAGGAACAGCCGCGGGCCCGTGTAGAAGGCGAGGCGGCCCCAGCCGCCGGGACGGGCGAGCAGTTCCCGCGACCTCGCGACGACGCGGTCCATCGCGACGTCCCACGTCGTCTCGACCAGCCGCCCGCCCTCACGAACTCCGCCCTCACGAACCAGGGGGCGGGTCAGCCGGCCCGCGCGCGGCTGCCAGGCCTGCCACTCCCGCGGGTCGAGCCTGCCGTGGTTGACGCGGTCGCCGGCCCGGCCGCGTACGCCCACGACCCGGCCGCCGCGCACCGCCAGGTCGAGGGCGTCGCCGTTGGAACCCGCCGCGGAGACGGCGGGAACCCAGCGCTCGGCGTCCGGCCCGGCGACGCCATCCTCCGGGAACACGTCCACGCGCACCGGCCAGGGGCTGCCGAGGCGGATGACCGGGGGAAGCGCGTCGCGCATGTGGCTCGGCAGGGCCGCGGCGAGCCGTTCCACCGCGTCGGGAGGTCCGTACGGCGTGCGCCGCCCCCTGGGATCGGCACTCCGGTCCAGCACCTGGCACCTCCGCGGTGACGATGTGTGAACGAGGCGTCCCGTACCCGGTGCCATGCACCCCTGATCCCGGAATCGCCCGAACTGACCGGTTCCTTTTCGAATACTTTCCATAGGGTGTCAATGCCGGACCGGTCCCCTGCAAGGGTCCCGTGATCTGTAAAGTGCAGTTACTGGGTGTTGTCGGCGCGGCCGGCGGGGGCGGCCCGCGCGTTCGCGTGTGGGGTGCGGATGGATGGACGTACGGCCGGTCCGGTCGTCACGGGCACTTCCGCGCCACTGGTCGGACGGCAGGACGCGCTGACCGCGCTGCGGGGCGCGATGGCCGCGAGCCGCCGCGACGGGTTCCAGTTCCTCGCACTGGTCGGCGAGCCGGGCGCGGGCAAGACCCGGCTCCTCGGCGAGCTCGCGGCGATGGCCGGCGGGGACGGCTTCACCCCGCTGTGGGGACGCGCCGCCGAGTACGAGCAGATGCTCCCCTACAGCGCGCTGGTTGACGCGCTCGACGACCATCTCGACGCACGCCGCGAGGAGGTCGTCCGGGCCGTGGGGTCCGGGCAGGCCGCTCTGCTGTCCGGCGTCTTCCCCGGGCTCGCCGCCGACGGGGGCCCGGCCGGCGACGAGCCCACGCTGGCCGACGACCGCAGCGGTCTGGCCCGATATCGGCTCTACCGGGCCGTACGGCACCTGGTGGGCGCGCTGGCCGGGCCCACCGGCCTGCTGCTGGTCCTCGACGACGTCCACTGGGCCGACGACGGCACGCTCGAGTTCCTCGACCACGTCGTACGGCATCCGCCCGCGGGCCCGGTGCTGATGGCGGTGGCCTTCCGCCCGGCCCAGGCCGCCCCGCGCGTGGCGCGGCTGGCCGCGGCGGCCGGCCCGCGCGGGCACGAGGTCGTGGTCGGTCCCCTCAGCGCGACGGAGGTCCGGCAGTTCCTCGGCCCCGACGTCAGCCGGGGACGCGGCATGGCGTTGTACGAGGCCAGCGGCGGAAACCCGTTCTACCTGGAGGCGCTGGCCCGGATGGGCGGCACCGACGTGGCCGAGCTGCCGCCGACCGTGCTCGCCGCGCTCCCGAGATCCGAGCTGGCGACCTGTCCCCCGGCGCGCTGCTGGTGGCCCAGGCCGCCGCCGTGGCCGCCGACGAGTTCGAACCGGCCGTCGCCGCCGTGGCCGCCGAGGTGCCGCCGGCCGCCACGCTGGCCGCGCTGGACGAGCTGGTCGAGCGCGACATCGTCCGCAGCGCGGGCGGGCGGTTCCGCTTCCGCCACCCCCTCGTGCGACGCGCCGTCTACGAGTCGGCGGCGGCGGGCTGGCGCCTGGGCGCGCACGCCAGGATCGCGGCCCACCTGGCCGAGCTGGGCGCCCCGGCGACCGTACAGGCCCACCACGTCGAGCATTCCGGGTCGTTCGGCGACCAACGGGCCGTGGAGGTGCTGGTGGCCGCGGCCCGCGCGGTGACCGCGCACGCGCCGGCCGCCTCGGCGCACTGGCTGCAGGCGGCGCTGCGGCTCATGCCGGACGACGCCGCGAACCGGGAGGACCGGCTCGCCCTGATGCTGGAGCTGAGCTGGGCCCAGGGGATCAGCGGCAGGCTGGCCGAGGGCCGCGACACCGCCCGCGACTGCTGCGCAGGCTGCCCGAGGACGACTACCCCCGCAGGGGCCGCGCGGCCCGCGTCTGCGCGCTGATGGAGCGCCAGCTCGACCGCCCGCAGGAGGCTAGGGCGCTGCTGCTGGACGAGCTGAGCCGCATGCCCAACCCGCGGGCGGCCGCCGCCGTGCCGATGCGGATGCGCCTGGTCGCCGAGAGCATGATGCGGGTGGACTTCCGGGCCGCCCAGGCCGTGCTCGACCTGATGCCCGACAGCGCCGACGACTGGGAGCCGGGGCTCGCGGTCGCGGTGGCGGCGCTGCGCCCGATGCCCGCCCTGGCCGCCCGCCGTACGGACGACGCGCTGCGCTACGCCGAGATCGCCGGCAAGCTGCTCGCGGACGCGCCGGACGAGCACCTGTCGGAGTGGCTGGACGCCATCGCCTGGCTGTGCTGGGCCGAGTCCTACCTCGGCCGGTACGGCGAGGCGCTGCGGCACTTCGACCGGGCGGCGGCCGTCGCGCGCTCGACCGGGCAGACCTACATCCTGACCAACCTGCTCGCGGGCCGGGCCAAGACGCTGGTGGCGACGGGCCGCCTGGCGGAGGCCAGGGCCACCGCGGAGGAGTCCGTCGAGGGGGCCAGGCTGCTCGACTCCGGGCAGCAGCTCGTCTTCGCGCTCACCCAGGTCTGCCTGGCCGAGTCGTGGAGCGGCGACGACGAGGCGGCCCTGCGCGCCGGCGAGGAGGCCGTGCGGTGCGGCGTCGGGGCGGGCGAGACCTGGGAGGCCACGGCCCGCTACGCGCGGGGACAGGCCCTGGTCAACGCGGGCCGGTTCGCCGAGGGCGTCGAGGCGGTGCTGGACGCGTGCAATCGGTTCGAGTCGCCGCGGGTGGATCCGGGGACGCTGCTCCAGGCGTGCGAGACGCTCGCCTACGCGGACGCCGCCCGGGAGACGAGCACGCAGGCCGACGCGGAGGGGGCCGACGCGGAGGGCCCGCGCGGGCGGCGCAGTGGGCGGCGCTCGCCGTGCGGCTGGAGGAGCCGCGCCTGCCGGCCTACTGCGGCTTCGCCGCGCTCGCCCGCGCGCACGCGTTGTCCCGTCAGGACCCGGGTGCGGCGGCCGGGGCCGCGGAGGAGGCGGCCCGCCTGCTGAACGCGGGCGGGCGGCGGCTCGACGCGGGCCGGGCCCTGCTCACCGCCGGGCTCGCGCATCTCGCGACGCCGGGCGGCCGGAGCCGCGCCAGGGAGAATCTGCGCGCCGCGGCCGAGGTCTTCGACGCCTGCGGCGCCCGCGCGCTCAAGGCGCGCACCGAGCGAGAACTGCGCCGCCTCGGCGTACGGGTGCGGGCGGCGGCGCGACCACGGCCGCGGGCGGCGAGGCGGCCAGGTTCGGGCTGTCGCCGCGGGAGCTGGAGGTGGCGCTGCTGGTCGCCGAGGGGCTGACCAACCAGCAGGTCGCCGAGCGGCTCTTCCTCAGCGTCCGTACGGTGGAGACGCACCTGTCGCGGATCTTCGCCAAGCTGGAGGTGACCTCCCGGGTCGGCGTGGCGACCGCCCTCACGCGGTGAGTGCCGGTAAGTACGGGTTTTCCACGATGCCGCCGGTACGGGTGGTCCTGGGATCGTAAACCCGGCAGAAAGGCGATCGGATGGAACACCGCATACCCCGGTTCACGCTCGACGGCGTGCGGGAGGCCGAGGTCACGGTTCATCCGTTCGCCACCGAGGACGAGCTGGGGTTACAGCTCACCCGGTTCCGCCGCGACGACACGCCGGCGCAGGGGGCGCCGGACGACGTCGTGCTGCTCGTGCACGGACTGACCTCGTCGAGCGACATGTTCATCATGCCGGAGCACACGAACCTGGTCGGGTTCCTGCACGACAGCGGGTTCGGCGACGTGTGGACGCTGGACTTCCGGATGAGCAACAGGTTTCCGTACACGATGGAGACCCGCAGGCACACGCTGGACGACATCGCCCAGTACGACCACCCGGCAGCACTGCGCGAGATCCGCCGCCACGTGGGGGCGCGGCGGATCCACGTGGTGGCCCACTGCCTGGGATCGGTGACCTTCCACATGAGCCTGTTCTCCGGAGCCGTGAGCGGGATCGCCAGCGTGGTCGCCAACAGCGTCGCGCTGACGCCCCGGGTGCACCCCTGGGCCCGCCTCAAGCTCGCCCTCGGCCCCGCGCTGCTGGAGTACGGCACGGGCCTGCCCTACCTGGACCCGCGGTTCAGGGACGCGCCCCCGCTGACGCGGCGGTGGCTGCTGGCCCGCGCCGTCTCCTTCTTCCATCCGGAGTGCCGGGAGGCGGCCTGCCACATGCAGAGCTTCATGTGGGGCAGCGGCAGGCCCGCGATGTACCGCCACCGCAACCTGACGCCGAGCACGCACCTCCACGAGCGGCTCGCCGACCTCAACGGCGCCTGCGACCTGCACTACTACCGGCACGTGCGGAAGATGGTGGCGGCCGGGCGGGCGGTGAAGTACGACACCGGCGACCCGCGGTACGCCGCGCTGCCGGACGACTACCTGGTCAACGCGGCCGACGTCGACACGCCGATCCTGTTCCTGACGGGCGACCACAACGACGTCTTCACCGACTCCAACATCGTCTGCCACCGCGTCCTGTCGAAGGCGGCGCCGGGGCGGCACGAGCTGCGGATCCTGCCCGGGTATGGGCACATCGACCCCCTCATCGGGGCGAACGCGCACCGGGACGTCTTCCCGCACATCCTTGACTTCCTGAAGCGACACAGCGGTCGCTGACGCGACACCGAGAGATCACTATGGAACACGTCGACGCGGTCGTGGTCGGTTCGGGTTTCGGCGGCGCGGTCGCCGCCTACCGCCTCGCCGAGGCGGGGTTGTCGGTGGTGGTGCTGGAGCGGGGCAGGGCGTACGCGCCGGGCGACTTCCCGCGCGGCCCGGCCCAGCTCGGCCGCGCCTTCTGGGACCCGGCCGAAGGCCTGTACGGGATGTTCGACATCTGGAGCTTCTCCGACTGCGACTCGGTGGTCGCCAGCGGTCTCGGCGGCGGCTCGCTCATCTACGCCAACATCATGCTGCGCAAGGACGAGGACTGGTTCGTCCACGAGCAGGCGCTGCCCGGCGGCGGTTACGAGTCGTGGCCGGTGACCAGGGCCGACCTCGATCCGCACTACGACGCGGTCGAGCGCATGATCGGTGTGTCGCCCTACCCGCTGAGCCACCCCGGCTACGACGACACGTTGAAGACGCTCGCCATGCGGGACGCGGCGGCCGAGCTGGGGCTCGACTGGCGGCTTCCGCCGCTGGCCGTCAGCTTCGCGCCTTCGCCCGGGGCGGAGCCCTGCCAGGGCGTCCCGATCGCCGGGGCGGCGTACGGCAACCTGCACGGCATGCCGCGCCGTACGTGCCGGTTGTGCGGCGAGTGCGACCTCGGTTGCAACGACGGCGCGAAGAACAGCCTCGACCACACCTACCTGTCGGCCGCCCGGCACCACGGCGCCGACCTGCGGACCCTGCACGAGGTGCGGCGCATCAGGCCGCGCGTGGGCGGCGGCTACGACGTGCAGTACGTCGAGCACATGCCGCGCAGGGACGAGGCGGGTGAGGAGCCCGACGGGCTGCCGCGGTGGACCGGGCCGCACACGATCAGCTGCGACCGGCTCGTCCTGGCCGCCGGCACGTACGGCACGTCCTACCTGCTGCTGAAGAACCGGGCGGCCTTCCCCGGCCTGAGCGGGACGCTCGGCACCCGCTTCTGCGGCAACGGGGACATGCTGGCGTTCCTGCTGCGGGCGACCGACCGGAGCAGACCCGGCCCATCCGGGCCAGCCGCGGACCGGTCATCACCAGCGCGATCCGGCTCGACGACGGCGCGGACGGGCGCGGCGCCTACATCGAGGACGGCGGCTATCCCGAGTTCGTCGACTACCTGGTCGAGGGTGCCGACCTGGGGCCCGGCCGGATCGCCCGGTTCCTGCTGCGGCGGCTGCGCAACGTCCTCACCCACGACACCAACCTGTCGGCGGAGTTCGCCGACCTGATCGGCCGGGGCGAGCTGTCGGGCACCTCGCTGCCGCTGCTCGGCATGGGCCGCGACGTCCCGGACGGGAGGCTGCGCCTGCGCGACGGCCGCCTCGACGTGGACTGGACGGCCGAGACCAGCGAGGACTACTACGAGCGGCTGCGCGCGATCATGCGCAGGATCGGCGACGTGCTCGGCGCGGAGTACGTGGACAGCCCGCCGTGGTGGCGCAGGCGGGTCATGACCGTGCATCCGCTGGGCGGGGCGCCGATGGGCCGCCATCCGGGCGAGGGGGTCTGCGACGCGTACGGGGAGGTCTTCGGCTTCCCCGGGCTGTACGTCGCGGACGGCGCGGCCCTGCCGGGGCCGGTCGGCGCCAACCCGTCGCTGACGATCGCCGCGCTCGCCGACCGCATGAGCACCCGGATCCTGGAGACCCGCGCGTCCCTGGCGGCATCCGCCGTGGAGTTGTCCGCCGTGCCGCCGATCGAGGTGGGGGCGCAGGCCGTGCCGGTGGGGACGGTGGCGCGGCCGGCGGCGCCGGAGGTTCAGGAGACGACGGGAACACCGGAAACACAGGCCGGTCCGGAGGCGCCGACGGCCGTCTCCGGCGGCCGTCCCTTCGCGGCCGGGCCCGCGGACGAGCCGAGCGTGTTCGAGGGCCGGACCTCGCTGTGGTTCGTGGAGGAGATGCGGGGGCTCCTGATGCCCGGCCCGCCCGGCTCGCCCGGCCCGCCCGGCTCGCCCGGCCGTACGGCTCGCGGGAGTGCGGCCGGAGGGTTCCCGTTCTCCTTCCGCCTCACGATCACGATCGACGACATCGACCGTTTCCTCACCGAGCCCGAGCACGAGGCCAGGGCGGAGGGCTGGATCGAGGCCGACCCGTGCGGCGGCAGGCGGCCGCTCGCCCGGGGTTCGTTCAACCTGTTCGTCCCCGGGGACACGGCCGGGCAGCGGCGCATGTGCTACCGGCTGCACTTCTGGGACGCCGACGGCCGCCCCCGCACGCTGGCCGGCCACAAGGAGATCCTGCCGGGCGCGCCGACCCGCCTGTGGCTGGACACCTCCACCCTGCACGCCCGCCTGCTGGAGGGGCACGTCGAGGAGGACGGGGACGAGGACGCCACCGTGGTCGCCGCGGGGACGCTGCGCATCCTGCCGTCCGATCTCGTGCGGATGCTCACGACCTTCCGTACGGCCGGGCCGGACGGCGCGGCGGCCGTGGCCCGCTTCTGCCGGTTCTTCCTCGGGGAGCTGTGGGACGTCTACGGCCCCGGCTGATCTCTGCCGTAGGGGTCGTAGTCGACCTCCAGCGGTTCCTGGCCGGGCCGATCGGGCTCGGGGACGTGCCGGAGGTTGACCCGGATCCTGGTCCAGGTCGAGCTGCGCCCGCGCATCGAGTCGACCAGGACGTCGGCCGGCTGCAGGAGGCGGGCCACCTCGGGGTGGCGGGCCTTCCACCGTTCGAGCCCGGCCATCGCCTCGTCCCGCGTGGCGGCCCTGGCGATCTCGACGAGCGGCATGACGGGCTGACGCCGCCCCTGCCTGGGCGGGGCGGCGGGCCTGTCCGGCCGCGGCCCCTGGGCCTCGGCCAGCTCCAGCAGAGCCTCCAGGGAACCCGCCCGCTCGTCCATCCCGGCCCACGGGTCGCCCGTCTCTGCGTACCGGTCGAGCATCGACGCGAGTGTGAAGTCCTCCGGCCGGCACCCGGGCACCTCGCTCCAGGCCAGCGGGGCCGAGACGAGGCCGGTCGGCCGTACGGAGTAGGCGGAGGCGACGGTGTGGTCGCGGGCGTTCTGGTTGTAGTCCACGAAGACGCCCTGCCGCTCCTCCTTCCACCACCGGCTGGTGGCGACGTCCGGCTCCCTGCGCTCGACCTCCCTGGCCACGGCCTCGGCGGCGCGCCGTACCTCGCGGAAGGTCCAGCGCGGCTCGATGCGGGCATAGACGTGGAAGCCGCGCGAACCAGAGGTCTTGGGCCAGGCGGTCAGGCCGTGCTCCTCCAGCACGTCCCTGGCGACCAGGGCGACCCGGACGATCTGCTCCCAGCCGACGCCGGGCACGGGGTCGAGGTCGATCCGCAGCTCGTCCGGATGGTCGAGGTCATGGGCCCGCACGGGATGGGGGTTGAGGTCGACGCAGCCCAGGTTCACCGTCCACAGCAGGTGGGCGAGGTCCCGGATCACCACCTCCTCCGCCGTACGGCCGGAGGGGTAGCTCAGCTCGACGACCTCCACCCACTCGGGACGCTTGGCGGGCGCGCGCTTCTGGAAGAACGCCTCCCTGTCGACGCCGTGCACGAAGCGCTTGAGTATCACCGGCCGGTCGGCCACACCGCGCACCGCACCCTCGGCGACCACCCGGTAGTAGGAGATCAGGTCGAGCTTCGTGTGCCCGGACCGCGGGAAGACCACGCGGTCCGGATTCGTGATCTTCACGATCCTGCCGTCCAGCTCCAGCGTCATGCCGCCACACTACGTCGCAGCTCCGCGCCCATCCGGCGGCACGCGTGGAGCCGGGGCGCTGACATTCGCGGGCGGACGCTCTAAGATCGCCGCCCGTACCCGACATGCGGCAGGAAAGGCAGGCGCAGGCCCTTGATCTCGGAAAGATGGTCCTCGTCGGCCGTGGAAGGGCTCATCTCGTTACCCCTGGAGTCCCTGCTCACCGCTGACTACGAGGCCGATCCCGCGCCCGTCCACGAGCGCCTGCGCGCCAGGTATGGCCCGGTGGCCCCGATCGACCTCCTCGGCGTGCCTGTCTGGTTCGTGCTCGGCTACGACGAGGTGCTGCACGTCATGCAGAACGCGCGCGACGTGTGGAGCAAGCGCGTGAACAACTGGCGGGCGTACGCGGAGGGGCGCGTTCCCGCCGACTGGCCGCTGCTCGCCCTCCTGCAGGCCGACAACTCGGGTTTCCACGACGGGGAGAGACACCGGGGGCTGCGCGGCGCCTGGATCGCGGGGCTCCGGCCGTTCCAGGAACCCGGGAGCGAGCAGGCGCAGCGGCTGGAACGCGCCATGGTGAGGTACTGCGACGACCTCATCGACGCGATGGCGGAAGGCGGGCCCGCCGGGCAGGCCGACCTCGCCGCGCAGTACGGGCGGCCGTTCCCGCTGCTCGTCGCCAACCACATGCTCGGCGTCACCATCGAGCGGGGCGAGGACATGGTGGAGGACCAGTGGCGCCTGCTGGACGGCCCCGACTCCGCCGGGGCGTACCAGCGGTTGTACGCCGCCCTCCTGGAACTGGCGACGCTCAAACGGCAGCGGCGCGGCGACGACCTGCCGTCGTACATGATCGAGGCGAAGCCGGACCTCACCGACGAGGAACTCGCCCGCGAGTTGATGATGCTGTCCGGCTTCCTGGACTTCACCGGCAGCCTGATCTGCAACGTCATCCACGAGGTGATCACCGGCCCCCGGCTCAGGGAGACCGTGTCGGTCGGCGCGATCGATGAGGCGGTCAACCGCGTCGCCCTGTCCAACCCCGCGCTGGCCAACCTGACTTTCCGCTACGCCAGGACGGACGTGAAGCTCGGCCGCTTCACGATCGCGGCCGGCGATCCGGTGATGCTGTCCATCTCGGGCGCGCACGCCGACCCGCGGTTCGCCGGCGCGCTCACCCGCGGCACCGTCCGCAGCACCCGCGCCCACCTGGCGTGGGGTGCGGGCCCGCACAGGTGCCCGAGCCAGCGGCTGGCCATGCAGATGTCCACGATCGCGGTGCGCCGCCTGCTCGACCGGTTCTCGGCGCTGAAGCCGGCGTTCCCGGCCGGCCCGCTTCCCTGGCGTCCCTCCCCCTTCGTACGCACGCTGCGTTCCCTGCCCGTGCACTACGAGCTCAGCCGGAGCTTCCCCGGCACGCCCCGGCCCGAACCCGGCGGTGAGCCGTCGCCGCCGGCCCTGAAGGACGGCGCGCAGGACGGCGGGGAGGACGGCGGCGAGTGGCGCCCGAGGTCCGGTCTCCGGGCGTTCCTGCGCAGGCTGCGCCGCGCGCAGTGAGTCACGGACGGATCTGACGGACGATCGTGGGGTCGGTGATCCGGGTGTCGGCGGCGAGCAGGAAGGCCTTGGACACGATGACCGACAGCATGCCGCCGTCCTCCTCGAACGGCAGGAAGACCCGGTCGCCGGACCCGCGTGGGACGATGCACAGATAGGCGTCGTTGGGCTCCATCAGGATGTTTCCCGACCCCAGGTGGATCCTGTACGTACGCAGCTCACCCCGCACCACCAGGAAACGATCCGTCAGCGCGCACCGATCGGCGATCGCCAGCCGCGGCAGCAACCGGGCGAGCGCGTCACGGCGCACCCGGGCGTTCTCGGACAGATCTCCGAAGCCGTAGGACTGCCAGTAGTCCCGCAGCCCGTCCACTCCCCGGTCGAGCCACTCCGGATCGGCGCCGATCGACGCGACCGCGACGAACAGGTCCACATCGCGCATCGCCTCGCTGAACACCAGCGGCGGCACCTCGGCGAGCCGCGCCTCACGCCAGCCGTCCTCGGCCATCCGATGGAAGCGGACCTCGCCGGTGGTCGCGTATCCGTCCTCCCCGTGCCAGAGATAGTCGTGGAGGAACGTCGCCCGCCAGCCCCCTCCGCCCAGCACCCTCCGGGCCTCCCCCTCGTGGCCGCCGTCCCACGGCCCGAGATAGCCGGCCTGCCACCCACGCTGCTTGAACAGCGCGTACAGCTTGTGGTAGCCGACCACATGCCCGGCGAACCGGTTGGAATAGGTCCCGGTCGCCTCCTCGGCGGGCGTCAGCAGGTACACCTCGCGAAAGGCCTGTTTGAACGGCTGACGCAGCTCCTTGTCCTGCACGATCTCGCGCCAGGCCCGCACCTCGTCGGGCGTGGCGCGGGCGGGGTGCCACAGCCGCACGGGCACGTCCGGCACGGTCAGCCCGAGCTCGCTGCGCCACACCCCGGGCGACACCTCGAAGTCCCAGATCAACCGGTCCGCGACCGGGTGTCCCTCCAACTGCCGGTAGGGCGGCCCGACCTGGTGGGCGTACCCGGCCTCCAGCGCCCTGACCAGGGTCGCCTGCTGCCGCCGGGCCTGCTTGGCCAGCTCGCGCAGCCGCTTGACCTCCTCGGGGTGCTCCCGTTTCACCGCGGCGGGGACCGTCTTGAGCTTCCTGTCCCCGTGCCACCACGACAGCTCGACCTCGCCTTCGATCGAGATGACCGCGGTGTGCTCGCCCAGCGCCTGCCGTACGCGCCCGTCCGGCAGCCGGAAGGCGACCTCCACCCGGTCGGCCAGCGCGGGTTCGATGCGCTTGAGCTTGCGGTCGAGCTGCTTGGGCACCCCCGCGTGCCGGGTCTCCTCCCTGGCGGCGCGCAGGGCCGAGACCACCTCGGGGGTCGGGTGGTCCTCGGCCGCGCGGGCGATCTCGAACAGCACTCCCTGCGAGGGCAGGGTCCTGGCCTTGGTGGGCGCCACCGCGACGCCGCGCACCAGCCGTTCCAGCGGCCCGGGGAGCCAGGGCTCGTCCCGGAGGAGCGCGATCCGCACGGCGCGGCCGATGGTCCCCTTCTCCCCCACGCCGAACGCCTTCTCCGCCCGATAGGGCAGCTCCCCGGCGTGGATCGCGGCGACGCGGGCCGCGGCCGCCTCCACGGTGCTGCGGACGAAGGCGACGTAGCCGGGAAGGGCGCTCAGCCGCTCCCGGGCGTCGGGGAGCGGCGGCGGGACGTCCCTGTAGAGCGGGCCCGGGGAGATCTCCTCCACGAACTCGGCGAACAGCGCCCGCTGTGCCGCGTCCCAGCCGAGCAGCAGCTCCACCTCGGCCACGGCCAGCGGCCCGCGGCCGGCGGTGAGCCGCTCGGCCACCTCGGCGTCCAGCCCGGCGAGCCCGGCGGCCGCCAGCAGCGAGAAGGGCTCGTCGAGCCGATTCTCCCGGAGCAGGCGCTCCACCACGGCGCGGGCCGGATCGGCCAGCCGGTCGAGCGGCGCGCCCGCGGGACACCGGACCAGCGCGCACGCCCCGAGCCGGATGTCCGCCCGTTGCCCGGTCATGGCGTCGAACAGGGCGGCGCACGCCTCGGGCGTGAACAGGGGCTGACGCTTTCTCACCTCCTTTGCGACCTCCCACCGTGCGTCGACGGCATCGCCGTTCTCGATGTCGACGCGGTACACCGCGGGGAGCAGCGCTCCCAGCTCGTACGCGCTGAGCTGCGAGGCGTCGAGGCTGTGTGTGGCACTCGCGGTGGCGACGCCCTCGAACAGATCAGGCAGGAGCCGCACCCGCTGGGCAAGCCTCGCGGCGCCCGTCATCAGGTCGTGCAGGTACCGCGCCCGCGGGGACAGGGGTGTGCCGTGGAGGTTCATGACCGGATCTGCCTGGTGATCGTCGAGTCGGGGACCGGCGTCCAACGTCAGCCTCCGGCCAGGGGGACGAGCTTGACGAACGAAACCACGGGATCGGCCGTCAGGTCGATCTCCGTGTCGAGGTCCTCGATCTGGCGGTCGCCGACCAGCAGCAGGAAGCCGTTGCGGGCGAAGGCGGCCTCGGCGGCGTCGGCCTGCCTCTCCCAGTCGAGTTTGCGGTTGGTGCGCATCCGGTAGCCGTTCAGCTCCACCTCGGCGTCCGTCGGCGTGACCAGACCGCGGAAGTACGGCGCGGGAGACGCGTTGTGACGGGCCACCTCCTCGCGGACGCGCAGACGCACCAGCTCACGGGCCGTGATCCGGCCGGGCAGGTCCGGAAGGGAGAACTCGGCCAGAGCGCGGCCTGTCGCGGTCTCATCGCGAAACATCACTGACGCCATCGAACGACTCGTTTCCGTGAAGATCAGAAGATGGCGCCATTCATAGCAGTGACGGACGACAAACAAGCCGCGACCGGCGGCTGACGGGGTGGATCAGGCGAAGCCGGCGGCGCGGAGTGCCTCGCCGAAGGCGGTGCGGTTGGCCCGCTGGTCGGCGACGGCCCGCGCCAGGGCCTCGGCGTCCGAGGCGCGGAAGGCCGGGACGTCCTGCTCGATCACGATCCAGCCCTCGTAACCCGACCGCCGCAGCTCGGCCAGCACGGCGGGCAGGTCCAGGTCGCCCTGCCCGAGCGGCGGGAAGCCGCCCGCCGCGACCAGGTCCCACAGGTCGCCGCCGCTCGCGCGGATCCGGGCGAGGACGTCCCGGGAGGCGTCCTTGACGTGCACCTGGCGGATGCGCGAGGACCAGTCGCGGATCGCCGCCACCGGGTTACCCCCGGCCAGCCACAGGTGCCCGGTGTCCAGGCACAGCGAGACGTCGGTCAGGTCGAGCAGCCGCTCGACCTCCTCCGGCGTCTCGACGTCGGTGCCCAGATGGTGGTGGAAGACGGGTTCCAGGCCGCGGTCGCGGCAGCGGGCCGCCGCGTCACCGATCCGCCCGGCGTACGCCGGCCAGTCGCCATCGGGCAGGGAGAGCCGGGGGTCGGCAGGCATGCCGGGCGGGCGAACCGCTCGGGCCGGTCCGGGCAGGCGAGCGTCGGCCGCGGCGCGAAACGCGGATCGGCCGCCCCGGCCACCCGTGCGTCTCCTCCGGCCTCCGAGCCGCCGGACGCGGCGCCGAGCGCGGCGTCGCGGGCGGCGGTGAACACGTCGAGAGCGGCGTCCAGCGCGGCCAGGTCCTCGCGGAAGCCGTCCGGGTCGTCGTAGCGGAGGTCCACCCAGCCGCCGGCGAGCCCGAGACCGTGCGCCGCGAGCCGCTCGGGCAGGGTCCGCGCGGTGCCCAGGTAGCCGATCGGCCCGGAGTCTGTGCCGTCGTACCCTGCCTCGCGCATCGTCGCGAGCAACTCCTGCGGCCCCAGCGGCGCCCCGTCGGGCCGGTAGACGCCGAAGTTGACGGGCGCGCTCGCCACCCGCACCGCCCAGGGAGCCGCGTACGCCGTCACCCCGTCACCTCCGGGAAGCGCACGAGCCGGCCCTGCTCGCGGGCGGAGTGCGTGGCGCCGGTCGCGCCGCTCACGTGGACGAGGACACGGGTGCGGTCACCCCGGAAGACGTCCTGGGAGAACTCGAAGGCCCGGCCCTGCTCGTCGGAGGTCGTGCGGGTGATGGCCAGGACCGGCACGCCGGGCTCCACGCCGAGCACCGCCGCCTCCTCCTCCCCCCGCCGCCACCGCCTCGATGCGTTCGAGCGCGTCGGCAGGGCGCACGCCGTACCGCTCGGCGAGCAGCTCGTAGACCGACCCGCCGAGAGGCTGCTCCAGCAGTCCCGGGAAGCGCAGCGCGGGGAACCGGGCCTGCTCCAGCGAGAGCGGCACCCCGTCGGCGAACCTGATGCGGACGATCTCGGTCACCAGGTCGCCCGGCTGCATGCCCAGGGCCGCGGCGGTCGCCTCGTCCGCGCCCGCGATCGTGGCCCTGACCACCCGCGACCCCGCGGTGAAGCCCTGCTCGCGCAGCAGCGCCGGCACGCCGACCACGCTCGACAGGTCGCGCTCCACCTTGCCGCCGCTGACGAACGTCCCGCCGCCCCTGCCGGGCACCCGGCGCACCGTGCCCGCCTGCTCCAGCAGCCCGAGCGCCTGGCGCAGCGTCGTACGGCTGACGCCCATGCGGGTGGACAGCTCGCGCTCCGAGCCGAGCCGCTGGCCCGGCCGGAGCTCGCCGCTCGTGATGAGCCGAAGGACCTCCCGCCGCACCGCCTCGACCGCGCTCTCGCCATCCAGGTCGCGGGACACCTGCTCACCCTTTCCGTCTCACAGGGACGAACCATGACAGAGCATGGGTGGCCCGATTAGATCACAACCCACTCATCGCATCCTGCGATTCGGGCAGGACCTGACCGCCGTCCACGACGAGCGAGTGCCCGGTGATGAACGCCGCCTCGTCGGTGGCGAGGAACAGGCAGGCGTTGCCGATGTCCTCGACCGAGCCGAGCCGGCGCATCGGGATCGCGGCCTCCATCCCGCGCAGATAGTCGTCCCCCAGGTCGGCCAGTCCCTCGGTCAGGATGTTGCCGGGCAAGACGGCGTTGACCGTGACGCCCTTCGGCGCCAGCTCGATCGCGGCGGTGCGCATGAACCCGAGCTGCCCGCCTTGCTGGCGCCGTAGTGCGACCAGCCCGGCAGGCCGGTGAAAGGACCGGTGATGGAGGAGGTGAGGATGATCCGCCCGTGGCCGGACGCCTCCAGCGCGGGCAGGCAGGCGCGGACGCAGAGCATGGTGCCCTTGAGGTTGACGCCGAAGACCTCGTCAATGTCGGCCTCGGTCATCTCGGCGAGCTTCTTGTCGGGGAAGATGCCGGCGTTGGCGCACAGCACGTCGACACCGCCGTGCCGCTCGGCCGCCGTCTCGGCGATGCGCTCGCAGTCCGCGGCCCTGGACACGTCCGCGACCACGTACGACGCGCCGATCTCGGCGGCCGCGGCCTTCAGCGCCTCCTCGTCCCGGCCCGCGATGAGGACGTTCGCACCGGCGCGGGCGAAGACCCGCGCGATGCCCTTGCCGATGCCCTTGCTGCCGCCGGTCACGACGACCGACCGCCCGGCCACTGGGGTGAACACATGGACTCCTTAGAGTGATCCGCTGAGATAGCGCTCGGCCAGCTCGCAGCTGCCCTGGGTGTAGCCGGCGCCGAGTTCCTGGGCGACGTCGGCGGCCGAATGGGAGCCGATCCACGCCACGAGGAGGAGGCGGCGGAACATGATGAACGTCCAGATCTCGGCCTCGTCCTCCTTCGGGAGGTCGAGCACGGACCGGTAGCCGCGCACCCACGACTCCGCCATGTGCGGCACCTCGGGCCGGTGCTCGATGAAGCTGACGGCGGCGCCGAGGTCGTAGAGGTACCAGCCGAGGCCGCAGTCGTCGAAGTCGATGACGCTGGTCCCCGCCTGGCCGTCCACGAGCAGGTTGGCCAGGCGCAGGTCGGCGTGGATGAGTCCGTACCGGTCGGGGCCCTTGCCGAACCGCTCCAGCCTGCGGCGCAGCTCGGCCTCCAGCCGGGCGAGCACGGCGTGCGCCTCCCGGTCCACGCCGACGCCGTCCTGCCACCTGCCCCAGCGCGCCTGCGGGCCGAAGGCGGCGTCCAGGTCCCAGTGGAACCGGGTGAAGGACGCCGGCCTCGCCCAGGCGCGGGCGTGGCGGTGCATGCGGGCGGTCAGCGCGCCCAGCCGTTCGAACTCCTCCACCAGCCGGTCCTCGGCCGGCTCGGCGCCCGGAAGGAACTCGAACATCACGCAGTGGCGGGGCTCGGAGCCGGGTTCCCGCATGGTGACGACGCGCGACCCGTCGCGGGCGGGCAGCACGCGCGGCGTGACGATCCCGGCCTCGTCGCGCAGCGCGTCCAGCCAGGCGAGCTCGCTGGCTATGGCCTCCAGCGAGTGGTAACCGAGCCGGTGGACCCGCAGGATCGCCTGGCGCCCGCCGTCGCCGACCGTGAAGGTCGCGTTCTCCGAGACGTTGAGCAGCGTTACGGAGGCGTCAGGGGAAACGTCGTAGTGTCGAAGGGCGCGGCGGGCGACCCCCTCGATGCGGGCGAGGACGTCGTCGCCGCCGGACAGGTCGTGGACCTGCATGCGTTCTCCTAAAGGGTCCTGTGGAAGTGTCCGTCAGATCTTCCCCGCTGTGTTTCCCGCGTCGCTCGTCGGGGCGCTCACGTCCGCCGACTTCCCTCGTCGCTCGGAGTCGCTCGTCCCTCGCTCCCCGCGCGCTCCTCAGTCCAGACCGGCGGCGCGCCCCTCCGGCTCGCTCGGTCTGGGGCGGATGCCGTCAGTGGTCGCGGCCCTCGACGGATTCGAGGACGCGGACGATGGCGTCCCTTGCCGTACGCACGGAGGAGGAGCGGCCGCTGATGTAGAGCCGCCCGGCCGACCCGATCATCTGCACGTCCACCAGCGTGATGTCCGGCGCCGCCGCCTCGGCCTCGTTGGCCGCCACGGTGGCGAACAGCGCCGGGGTCATCTCGCAGACCAGCAGCGTCTCCCCCGGCAGGACCATCGAGGCCTGCCGGTTGCGGTTGATGAGCACCGCGTGCTGGTCCGTGATGTCCTCGATGACGTCGGTGTAGAGGATCCGGGGCCGCAACTGGTCGCCCGCCGAGGCGCCGATGCCGTCGAGGATCGCCTGCCCGGCCCGCCGTACCTCCTCCAGGGAGGAGCCGTGCACCTCCAGCACGCCGAACTGCCGCTCGACGAACAGGATGCCGGGCTCGACGGACGGCACGGCGCGCAGGGCGAGGTCGATGACCCGCTCGATCGCGAGGCCGGGGGCGACCTCCACGATCAGCGCGTGCTGCCCCTCGTACGGCGGGTAGCCCCGGGCCCGGGTGGGCGCGGCCATCGCCGCGGTGAACTGCCGCCGCAGGTTCTCCACCAGCAGGTAGACCCGCAGCTCCGCCGTACGCCGCTCCGCGGGGGCCGCCGCCTTGGCGGCGGCACGCGCACGGGAACGGGGGGCAGGGGCGGCGCTACTCACCGGTCGAGAGGTTGAACGCGCGGGCGAGGTCGGCGTGCGGGCGCGGGATGACGTGCACCGAGACCAGCTCGCCGACGTTCGAGGCGGTCTCCGCCCCGGCCTCGGTGGCGGCCTTGACCGCGCCGACGTCGCCGATGACCGTGACGGCCACCAGTCCCGACCCGACCTGCTCGCGTCCGACGATCGTGACGTTGGCCGCCTTGACCATGGCGTCGGCGGCGGCGAGCGCAGCCACGTAGCCCTTGGTCTCGATCAGGCCGATCGCGTTGTTGGCCATGTGCCTCTCCTTCGGTTAGACGGTTTCGTCGATGGAGCCGATGATCAGTGCGTCGATCGGCGGGGACTTCTGGGCGGGGAACCAGGAGGCGGCCACCGAGCCCTGCACGATCAGGACCCGCTCGCCGATGCCGCTGCCGAGCACGTCGAAGGCGATCAGCCGGGCTCCCCCGTCGAGTTCGACTTCGAGGAACGCGCCGGCCGGGATGCCCTCGACCCGTTTGGTGGACCACACGCTCGACGTGACGGTGCCGCGCAGCATCAGTCCTCCCTCTCCACGGTGAGCCCGCAGGCCCGGGCCCGTTCCCTGGCGAGCGGCGTGAGCACCGCGCGGCGGCCGAGGACCAGCCGGGCGCCCGCGGCGGCGGCCGCCGCCACGTGCCGCTCGGTGACGGCCCCTTCTCGTGCCGCACGACCTCCTGGCGTACGGTCTCCTGCCGTACGGCCCCCTGGGCGGCCTGAGCGGGCTGAGCGGGCGGGGCGGCAGGCGCGGGGGCGGCCAGGCGGAACCGCAGCCGTCCCGACCGCAGGGCGGCGGCGCGGGCCGGGTCCGCCGCGAGGTCGAGGACCCGCAGCGCGAACGCGTTGAGGTCGTCGTCGCCGCCGATCACGACAGGTTCGGCCGCGGGCGCTGCGCCGGGCGTCTCCGCGGTTGCACCGGGCACGTGTCCGGCCGGCGCGGTGGCCATGGACACGTGCCCGGTCCGCCCGCCGGTCGCGGACGCGTCACCGGGTGTCCCCGGCGTGGCTGATCCGAACCCGGTCGGCCCGGTCGCGGCGGAGATCGCGGGGAGGAGGTCGCGCAGCACCTCGCGGACCAGCAGTCGCAGCTCGTCGGCCGGGAGCGCGGTCATCGCACGGCTCCCGCCCTGTCGCCCAGCACCTGGCGGGCGGCGTCGGCGGCCTGGCGGACGTCGGACTCGCGGCCGGACAGGTACACCCGGCCCGTCGCGCCCATCATGCGGTAGTCCACGACCTTGATCTCCGCGGCCTTCTCGGCCTCGTTCACCGCGAGGATCGCGTACGACGCGGGCTGGCACTCCAGGACGAACAGCGACTCGCCCGGCAGGGCCAGCGAGCCCACGCGGTTGCGGTTGATGAGGAAGGCGTGCTGCCCGTCCAGGCTGGAGACGATCTCGGAGGCCAGGATGCGGGGCGCCACGGCGTCGGCGGCGCTCGCGCCGAGCGCGTCGAGCACGGCGTCGGCCGCCGCCCGCACCTCCCCGATCTGTCCGTGGAACTCCAGGTAGCCGAACTGCCGCTCGACCACCAGCACGCCGGCCTTCACGTCGGCGTGCTTGAGCGCAACGTCGGTCAGCGGCTCGATGTCGAGCCCGGGAGCGATCTCGATGATCTGCGCGGCCTGGTTCAGCCGGGGCAGCGCGCCGCGCATCCAGGTGCCGAGGTAGCACATGGTCTGCGGCTGCAGTTGGTCGATGAAGATGAAGGAACGCAGCTCGGCCATGTCACGACCTCACCAGCGACGCGAGCTCTTCGAGGATGAGCCGCCTGATCTCCTCGCGCAGCACGTCGGCCTGTGGGGCCTGGGCCGCCGGGGAGGCGGGAGCCGTACGCGCGTTGGACGGCTCGGGATAGCGCGGCACCGGTCCGTCGGGCGGCGACCACGGATCGAGCCCGGCGAAGTCGCCGAACGGCGCGTCCACGTGGTAGGCGAGCTTCGTCCAGTTCACCAGGTTGCCCGGCTGGAGGTTCTCCCCCGCCGACGAACCGCCGACGTAGCCGGTGCCGATCGTCATGGAGATCGGCAGGTTCGTGTGGACGCCAGAGCCGCCCAGGCTGTTGCCGGAGTTGACCGAGACGCGCAGCACCGGCACGGCCGCGCCGTACTCCATGATCGTGCGGGAGTCGGTGCTGTGGATCGCGGCCGAGTGGCCGGCGCCGCTGATGCGCAGCACGGCCCTGGCCGCGTCGATCCCGGCCCGCGCGGACGGCACGCGCAGCAGGGCGAGCACCGGGCAGAGCTTCTCGTGCGCCAGCGGCTCCTCCGGCATGGGCCGGTCGATCGGCGCGAGCAGCACGCGGGTGCCGGGCGGCACCCGTACGCCGGCCTGCTGGGCGATCCAGGTCGCGTCCTTGCCGACGAAGCGGGTGTCGAAGCGGCCGCCGGGGAAGACGGCCTCGCGCACCCGGTCGCGGTCGGCGGGCGACAGCAGGTGTGCGCCGCGCATCAGCGACACGAGCCGGTCGGCGACCGCGTCCTCCGCGATGAGCACCGACTCGTTGGTGCACAGGATCGAGTTGTCGAACGCCTTGCTGTCCACGATCAGCCGCGCGGCCGACTCCAGGTCGGCGGTGCGGTCCACGAACACGGGGACGTTGCCGGGGCCGACGCCGAGCGCGGGGTTGCCCGAGCGGTAGGCGGCCCGCACGACCGGGGTGCCGCCGGTGGCGACGATCACGTCGACCCTGGGGTCGGCCATCATCGACTCGATCAGCGGCAGCTTCGGCTCCTCGATCACCTGGATCACGCCGTCCGGCGCGCCCGCCTCGGCCGCCGCCGCGGCGAGGGTTCGCGCGGCGTCGGCGCAGCACTCCTTCGCCATCGGGTGGGGGCTGATGACGATCGCGTTCCTGGTCATCAGCGCCAGCAGGATCTTGAAGTAGACGGTGGCGACCGGGTTGGTCGACGGGGTGAGCGCGAACACCACCCCGGCCGGCCGCGGGATCGAGACGATCTTCTGGGCCGGGTCCGCGCGCGGCGACACGTAGTCGTGGCCGGCGTACTCCTCGACCAGGCCGGTGGAGCAGGCCACGTTCTTCAGCGCCTTGTGCTCGGCGACGCCGAAGCCCGTCTCGCGCACGGCCCACTCGGCGTACCGGGTCGCGTTGTCGGCGCCGGCCCTGGCCACCGCCGCGACGATGCGGTCCACGCTCGCCTTGTCGTACCGGGCGAAGGCCCGGGCGGCCCAGCGTGCCCGCTCCAGCATCCCGGACGTCACTTTCCAGCCTCCTTCGCGGCCCGTGCGATCGCGACGGCCGTACGGTCGAGCAATTCCTCGGTGAGCACGGGATCGATGAGGATGCCCGGCTTGTACTGCAGGACCCGGGGGTCGAGGGTGGAGAAGATGGCCCACACGCCGTTGTCGTAGAGCTGCCGCATGACGAACTTGGCGCCCTCGGGGTGGTCGAACTCCAGACCGAAGATCAGGCCGTTCTGCCTGATGCCGGTGAACCAGCCCGGGTTGTCGTCCCTGATCCGCTCCAGTCCCCGGCCGATGACGTCGGACGCGTGGTGGACGATCGAGCGGGTCTCGGGCCGGTTGCAGATCTCCAGCGTCTTCATGGCGGCGAAGCAGCCGAGCTCGCCGCCGCCGAACGTCGCCATGTGGGCGAAGCCGTCCTCGGTCAGCCAGCCGGCGCAGCGCTCGCTGACCAGGACCGCCGCGATCGGATACAGGCCGCCGGAGATGCCCTTGCCGGTGACGAGGATGTCGGGCCTGATGCCGTGCTTGGTGATGCCCCACAGCTCGCCGGTGCGCATCAGGCCGGTCTGCACCTCGTCGGCGATGTAGAGCGCGTCGTACGTCTCGCAGAGCCGCTTGACGCTCTCCAGGTAGCCGGGGTCGGGCAGCGGGAAGCCGTACGTCGCGGGGATCGTCTCCATGATGACGGCGGCCACGTCGCGGCCCCGCAGGGCCTCCTCCATGCCGGCCAGGTCGTTGAACGGCACGTGGACGAACTCCTCCGGCCGCTCGGAGAGGAACAGCCGGGAGAAGCGCTCGTCGCCGGTGCCGACCGCGAGGCCGGTGTGGCCGTGGTACGCCTTGACGATGGAGACGATCTTGCGTTTGCCGGTCGCGTGCCGGGCCGTCTTGAGCGCGATGTCGATGGCCTCGCCGCCGCCGCTGGCGTAGATGACCTTGCTCAGCCCCTCGGGCCCGGTTTCGATCAGCGCCTCGGCCAGCGCGGTGCGGGCGAGTGAGGGGAAGTGGTGGTTGCCGATGTCGAAGTGGTCCATCGCCTGCTTCAGCGCGGCCACGACCTCCGGGTTGCGGTGCCCCAGGTTGTAGGTGCCGCCGTTGAGGTGGACGTCGATCAGGCGCTTACCGGAGACGTCGTAGAGGAAGTAGCCCTCTCTGCGGTCGATGACCAGCGGAACACCGGAGTCGATCCAGAACTGGGTCTTCCCCGGGTTCCAGTACGCCGAGGACTTCTCGAGAACCTCGTCCTTGTCCGCAAAGGTGAACAGCCCGTAGTCCAGCATCCCGGTCCCATCGGTCCGTGAATCGGTAGGACCAAATAAGACACCGGTCGCACCTTAAACGTCAACGGTTCTCGTTGTGAGGACTACGAAACACCAAGGGTCTTGCCTGGGCAAACCATGGAGTGGCACGATTTGCGCACCTTGTGTGACGTGTCACACATCTCCCCCACCCCCACCATGGTCTCCCGGAGGCACTGCTTTGAGCACCTTTGAGACACAGGCGGTGACGACATCCGCCGAGACCCCGGGCGTCAGCCGGTTGCGCAAGGACGCCGTCGGGCTGGTCGGCGTCATCTTCATGGCGGTCGCCACCGCCGCCCCCATCACCGCCATGACGGGCAACGTGCCCATCGCGCTCGGCTTCGGCAACGGCCTCGGAGCACCGGCGGGCTACCTGTTCGCGACGATCGTGCTGACCATCTTCTCGGTCGGCTACACCGCGATGGCCAAGCACATCACCGCGGCCGGGGCCTTCTACGGCTACATCTCCCACGGTCTCGGCCAGGTCGCCGGAATGGTCGCGGGGATGCTCGCGACGATGGCGTACGTCGTGTTCGAGGCCTCGATCATCGGGTTCTTCGCCTACCAGGCGAGCGACACCTTCAAGACCATGGGCGGGGTCGAGATCCACTGGCTGTGGTTCGCCTTCCTCGGCCTGGCGCTCAACGCGATCCTCACCTACTTCGACATCAACCTGACCGCCAAGGTCCTCGGCGTCTTCCTGGTCACCGAGATCTTCATGCTCGGCCTGACCGCGGTCGTGACCTTGTTCCACGGCGGCGGTCCCGACGGGCTGATGGCCTCCTCGATCAACCCGGTCAACGCGTTCGCGACCAACGGCCTGGCCGCCGGCGCGGTCGGCCTCGGCCTGTTCATGTGCTTCTGGTCGTGGGTGGGCTTCGAGTCCACCGCCATGTACGGCGAGGAGTCGCGCGACCCCAAGCGCATCGTTCCCCGGGCCACGCTCGTCTCCGTCGTCGGCATCGGCCTGTTCTACACGTTCGTGTCGTGGATGGTGGTCGCGGCCAACGGCGTGAAGGCGCCGGAGATCGCCGCCAAGGAGTTCGCCGGCATCTTCTTCAACCCCACGCAGGAGATGGTCGGCACCTGGGCCGTCGACCTGTTCAAGATCCTGATCCTGACCGGGTCGTTCGCCTGCTCGATGGCGTTCCACAACTGCGCCTCGCGCTACCTCTACGCCCTCGGCCGGGAGAACCTGTTCCCCGGCACCGCGAAGACCATCGGCGCCACCCACCCCAAGCACGGCTCGCCGCACATCGCCGGGTTCGTGCAGACCGGCATCTCGGTCGTGATCGTGCTGGCGTTCTTCTTCGCCGGGATGGACCCCTACATCCACATCTACACGCTGCTCGCCGTGCTCGGCACGCTGGCGATCCTCATCGTGCAGGCGATGTGCTCGTTCTCCGTCATCGGCTTCTTCCACGTGAAGAAGAAGCACCCGGAGACGAAGAGCCTCTGGCGCACGCTGCTCGCCCCGCTGGTCGGCGGCCTGGCCATGCTGTACGTCGTCTTCCTGCTGTTCCAGAACCAGGAGGCGGCGGCGGGCGACGCGTCCAACACCCTGTTCTTCAAGCTGATCCCCTACATCGTGCTCGCCTTCGCGGTGCTCGGCGGCGGCTTCGCCCTCTACCTCAGGGCCCGCAACCCGGTGAAGTACGAGATCATCGGCCGGATCGTCCTCGAGGACACGGTCGAGCGCGACTAAGGAGTGTCCCGTGATCTTTTGCCGTAGCGAGGATCGGCCAGATGGATGCATCGCAAGGCCGAGGAGGAGCCCATAGCGGAGCTATGGGCGACGACGAGAACGCAGCGAGGCGCCATCTGGGCGACCGCAGTAGGCGAGAAAGATCACGGGACACGACGTAAGGAGTAGACGATGACGGTGTCGTACGACCTCGATCCCGAGGCGGACCCGGCGGGCCTGACCTACACCTTCGGCGGCGCCGCGCCGGTGCTGTCGATCAAACCGGGCACGGCCTTGTCGACCTGGACCCGCGACTGCTTCGCCGGCCGGGTCAGGTCGGCGAGCGACCGGGTCTCGGAGGTCTGCGACCCGCGGTTCATCAACCCCCAGACCGGCCCCTTCTACATCGAGGGGGCCGAGCCCGGGGACACCCTCGCCGTCCACTTCGTGTCCATCGAGCCGAGGGAGGCGCGCGGGGTCAGCACGACCGTGCCCTTCTTCGGCGCGCTCACCGGCACCGGCACCACCGCGCTGCTGCACGAGGCGCTGCCGGAGCGCACCTGGATCTACGAGATCGACCGGCAGGCCCGCCTCGTCCGCTACAGCGCCCTGGAGTCGCCGTACGAGGTGGACCTGCCGCTCGACCCGATGCACGGCACGGTCGGCGTGGCGCCGGCCCTGGGCGAGGTGCGCAGTTCGCTCGCGCCGGGCGACTGGGGCGGGAACATGGACACCCCGGAGATGCGCGCGGGGACCACCTGCTACCTCGGCGTCAACGTCGAGGGCGCGCTGTTCTCCTTCGGCGACGGCCACGCCCGCCAGGGCGAGGGCGAGACCTGCGGCGTCGCGGTCGAGACGGCCATGGACACGGTCGTGATCGTCGACCTGATCAAGGGGACGCCCTGTCCCTGGCCCCGCCTGGAGAACGACGACTTCATCATCACCACCGGCTCGGCGAAACCGCTGGAGGACGCGTTCCGCATCGCCCACGCGGAGCTGACGAAGTGGCTGGCCGCCGAGACCGGGCTGTCCACGCTCGACGCCTACCAGTTGGTGTCGCAGGCGGCGCTCACCCCGGTCGCCAACGTCGTGGACACGGTCTACACGATGACCGCCAAGCTGCCGAAGGCCGTGCTGAAGGGCGCCGCCCCCATGGGCGGGGCGCACGCCCGGCTGCGCGCGATGGCGGCGGCCCTGTGACCGGTCCCCATGAGGAGCGGCCCGTCGGGCGGGTCAGGTTCATGGACGCCCAGCGGGTCAACCTCGACGGGTTCGCCGTCGAGAACCCCGAGCTGGGCCTGGTCGCGCTGGCCTCGCCGTACGACCCCGAGCCCGGCCTGGTCGTCGAGGACGGCGTGGTCGTGGAGATGGACGGCGTGCGGGCCGACGAGTTCGACTCCGTCGACGCGTTCATCGCCGCGCACGGCCTCGACCTCGCGGTGGCCGCCGAGGCGATGGCACTGCCCGACGTCGCGCTGGCCCGCATGATGGTCGACCCGGGCGTGCCCCGCGCCGAGGTCGTACGGCTGTGCGCGGGGACGACCCCGGCCAAGCTGGCCCGGGTGCTCGCGCTGCTGCGGCCCGCCGAGCTGGTGATGGCGATGACCAAGCTGCGGGCCCGGCGCACCCCCTCGAACCAGGCGCACGTCACCAACCGGCTGGACGACCCGCTGCTGCTCGCGGCCGACGCGGCGACCGCCGCCGCCTTCGGCTTCCGCGAGCTGGAGACCACCGTGCCCGTGCTGGCCGACGCGCCGTCCAACGCGGTCGCCGTCTCGATCGGCGCGGCGGTCGGCTCGCCGGGTGTGCTCGTACAGTGCTCGGTCGAGGAGGCGCTCGAACTGGAGCTCGGCCTGCGCGGGTTCGTGTCGTACGCCGAGACGGTCTCGCTCTACGGCACCGAGCAGGTCTTCACCGACGGCGACGACACGCCGTGGTCGAAGGCCTTCCTGACCGGCGCGTACGCCTCCAGGGGCATCAAGATGCGGGTCTCGTCCGGCGCCGGGGCCGAGGTGCTGATGGGCGGGGCCGAACGCCGGTCGATGCTCTACCTGGAGTCGCGCTGCGTGTCGCTCGCCCGCGCGATGGGCGCGCAGGGCGTGCAGAACGGCGGCATCGACGGCGCCAGTGTCGCGGGCGCCGTGCCGCGCGGCGTGCGCGAACTGATGGCCGAGAACGTCATGGTGATGGCGCGGAACCTGGAGTCCTGCTCCGGCAACGACGCGCTGATGTCGGAGTCGGACGTGCGCAGGACCTCCCGCACGCTGCCCATCTTCCTGGCGGGCTCCGACTTCGTCTGCAGCGGATTCGGCTCGATCCAGCGCTACGACAACATGTTCGGCCCGTCCAACTGGAACGCCGAGGACGTCGACGACTACCTGGCCATGCAGCGCGACTGGGGGGTGGACGGCGGGCTGCGCACGGCCGATCCTGCGGACATCGCGGCGCTGCGCGAGCGCGCCGCGCAGGCCGTGCGCGCGGTGTACGAGTGGTTCGGCCTGGCCGACTTCACCGACGAGCAGGTGGCCGCCGCCGTGGACGCGGCCGGCTCGAAGGACCTCGCCCCCGGCGACCCGGTCGCCGTCACCCACGCCGCCCGGACCATCCGCGAGACCGGCCTCACCATGGCCGACGTGGTGACGGCGTTGTACGAGACGGGCTTCGAGCCGGAGGCCGAGCGGCTGCTCGACATGCTCAAGGTGCGCGTGGCGGGCGACTGCCTGCAGACGGCGGCCATCCTCACGCCGGACATGCGCGTGCTGTCGCTGGTCACCGATCCCAACGACTACTCCGGGCCGGGCACGGGATACGAGCCCTCGCCGGAGCGGCAGGCGGAGATCGACGCGATCCGGCAGCAGCGCTCGGTCGAGGACCTGCGGCGGGAGCAGGCCGCACACGCCCGCGACGCGCTGCGCCCGGCGGGCCCGGCCGCGCAGGGCGGGGACCCGCGCGAGGTCGTGATCGGCGTCTCCCCCGCGACCGGACGCGACATCTGGGTCACGCTCTCGGGGCTGCCCGTGGTGGACGTCCTGCGCGAACTGCTCGCCGGGCTGGAGGAGGAGGGCTGCACCGCCCGGATCGTCCGGTTCGCCGACACCATCGACCTCGGCATGATCGGCCTGTCGGCGGCCCGGCTCGCGGGCTCGGGCATCGGCATCGGCCTTCAGGCCAAGGGCACCGCGCTGATCCACCGCCGTGACCTCGCGCCGCTGGCCAACCTGGAGCTGTACAGCATCGCCCCGGTGCTGTCGGCCGCCGACTATCGGCTCATGGGCGTGAACGCGGGCCGCCACGCCAAGGGCGGCGCCCCCGAGCCCGCCCGCAACCCGTATACGGACGAGGCGATCGAGGCGCGCTACCACACGAAGGTCGTCTCGCTCGTCGCCATCGAACGCGCCCACTGCCGGCCCGGCGCCCTGCCCGAGGAGTTGGTTCTTTGACGTACGCTCACGCGGGCGCTCTCACGGGCCGTCCGGTCGCCGGGAACGGCGGAGGAGGCGGCCGATGACCGGCACGGACCCGCGCCTGCGCGCCTACTCAGGGCGGCCGGTCGAGGCGGTGACGCTGGAGGCCGTGCGGCGGGGCGAGGTGTCGGCCGACGACCTGCGCATCTCCCCCGAGACGCTGGAGGCGCAGGCCGTGGCCGCCGAGCGGCACGGCAACCCCCAGCTCGCCGCCAACCTGCGCCGCGCCGCCGAACTGGCCCGCATCTCCGACGAGGACGTGATGCGCGTCTACGAGGCGCTGCGCCCGCGCCGCGCCACGGCCGGGGAGCTGTCCGCGCTGGCCGGCTGGCTGGAGGAGCGCGGCTGCCCGCGCAACGCCGCGCTCGTCCGGCAGGCCCGCGACGTGTACGTACGGCGGGGCCTAACCCGTTGACTTCCTTCCCCGTCTAAAGCTACAGGCGAGGGATTCCCACCCTCGCGGGCTGGGCTTCCTGCTTCACGGCCGACCGCATCCGGGAGGACCCGGAGTGACTTACGTCAGCTCCACAGGCAGATACCGCTCGACCAGCGGCCAGGATGTTCTTGGCGGCGTTGACGTCCCGGTCGTGCCGGGTGCCACAGTCCAGGCACGTCCAGTGCCGGGTGGAAAGGCTGAGCGTGGCGAGCAGGTGCCCGCACGCGCTGCACGTCTTCGAGCTGGGATACCAGCGGTCGATCACGACCAGGCGCCGCCCGTACCGCCGGGTTTTGTACTCGAGCTGGCGGCGGAACTCGCCCCACCCGCAGTCGGAGATCGCCCACGCCAGGCAGCGGTTGCGGACCATGCCTTTGATGTTGAGGTCTTCGATCACGATCAGGTCGTGGTCGCGGACCAGCCGCGTGGAGGTGCGGTGCAGGAAGTCGGCGCGGGCGTCCCGGACCTTGGTGTGGGCGCGGGCGACCTTCGCCTTCGCCTTGGCCCGGTTGTTGCTGCCGCGCTGCTTTCGAGCCATACGCCGCTGGTACCTCGCGAGGTTGCGGGCCTTGCGCTCCAGGCGGCGGGGGTTGGGGATCTTCTCGCCGGTGGACAGGATGGCGAAGTCGCTCACGCCGAGGTCGATGCCGACCTGGCCGCCGGTGGCGGGCAGCGGCTCGGGTCCGGTTTCGGCCTCCACCGCCAGGGAGGCGTACCAGCGGCCATCAGGGTCGCGGGAGACGGTCACCGTGGTCGGGTTGATCGTGGCGGGGTCGACCTCGGGCCAGGACCACACGAACGCGATCGGTTCGTCCATCTTCGCGAGGAACAGTCGCCCGTCGCGCCAGCGGAACGCCGAGCGGGTGTAGGTCGCGCACTGACGGCTATGCCGCGACTTGAACCGCGGATAGCGGGCGCGTCCGGCGAAGAAGTTCACGAACGCCGTGTGCTGGTGCCGCAACGTCTGCTGCAGCGGGACGCTGGAGACCTCGTACAGGAAGTCATGGTCCCCGTCGCGTTTCAGCTCGGTCAGGTACCTGTCGGTCTGCGCGTAGGAGGTTGTCACGCCCTCGGCACGGTAGCGGGCCTGCCGCCAGGCCAGGACCGTGTTCCAGACCAGGCGTACGCAGCCGAACGTGCGGTTCAGCACCGCGGCTTGTTCGGCGGTGGGGTAGACCCGCACCTTGTAAGCCGTACGCATGTTCGCATTTTACGAGCGCTTTGCCTGAGCGTCAGCGAAAGGAGCAAAGTCGTGAGCGCTTCTCGCTCAAGGCTGTCCGGGCTTCGCCGGGCCAACTTTTACGGGGTCCGGATTCCTCCCGGCCCTGAAGCTGAAGGCCCGGGCTTCCTCCGGAGGTTGCGGTGAGCGGGCTCGTCGCGGGCGTGGACGTCGGCAATGCGACCACGGAGGTCGTGATCGTCCGCGACGGCGTCCCGGTGGCCTGGGACAGGGTCGTCACGCGCGGCCCGAAGGGCTCGCCGTCGTCGCTGGCCGGGGCGGCGGCCCTGCTGCGCCGCCTGGAGCGGGGGCTGGGCGAGGCCGCGGCCGAGGTCGTCATGGCCCCCATGCGCCCGGTGCGCACGACGACCGTGGAGGTGCCCGTCGTCGCGGCCGGAACCGGACGCCTCCGGATCGTCGCCGCCGGCAGCCCCACCCCCGGCGGGGAGGGCGTCGCGGTCGGCCGCCCCCTGCGCCTGACGCCGGATGACCTGCCCTGCGGTGAGGACGTGATCGCGCTCGTGCCGCGCGACCTGGGATACGCCGAGGCCGCCCGGCTCGTCCGGGCGGCGCTGGACGCCGGGATTCCACTGCTGGGCGTGCTGGCCGAGGGCGACGAGGGCCGCCTGATCGCGAACCGGATCGGACGGCCGCTGCCCGTCGCCGACCAGGTCGACGTCACGGCGGTCGCCGCCGCGGAACTGGTCGCCGTGGAGGTGCGCCCGCCCGGGCGTCCGCTGCGCCACCTGTCCGACGCGCTGTTCGTCGCCGCGCGTCCCGGTGAGCGGGACGACGCGCCGGCGATCTGCGCGGAGCTGTACGACGTGTCCTGTGCCGTCGTCGCCCGGTTCGCCAATCGTCAGGCCGATTCGGTCGGACCAAACGCTCCGGAGGCGACGATCGAGCGTGCAGTGGCCGACCTGAGCCGGGTGGCCGCGACGGCCGGTGCTCGCGCGGGGACGAGCCGGTCCAGGTCCCTGCTGGTGGCCGAGATGTCGGCCTCCGCCCCCGCCGCGCCGCCCGTGCGCCTCGACGTGGGATCGCCCGGCCCGGCCGTCTCGCCGGGGCCGGCGCGGCCGGACGAGGATACCGCCCGCACGCCGGCGGATCGGCTCGCGGGCAGCGGGACGGTTCCCGTACGGCGGGCCCCGAGCGAGGCGGCGGCGGCCCGTGCGGGAGCCCTCTCCACTCCCGGCGCGGATCGGAACTCCCTGGTCGTGGACCTGGGCGGTGGCACGGTCGACGTCGTCGGCCCGCCGGGCGAGGTCGTGGCCGCGGGCGCCGGTGACCTGCTCACGGCGTCCGTGGCGCGGTGCTCGGCATCCCCCGGGGCGCGGCCGACTGGGTGAAGCGCGGGCCCTGCGTACGGCTCGAGACGCCGCACGTCTCACTCGGGGAGGACGGCTCGCGGGTGTTCCTCGACTCGCCCGCCCCGCCCGGCTCGGTCGGCTGGCTCGCCGTCCCGGGCCCGGCCGGGCCGCTGCCGTTCTCCAGCGCCATGAGCCCGGCCGAATGGCGCGCTCTTCGTCTCGCGGTCAAGCGCGAGGTCCTCGGCGCCACCGTACGCCGCGCGCTGGACGCCCTGGACTCCCTCGGCGGGCGTGGCGGAGGGAGCGTCGTGGTCGTGGGCGGTCCGGCCGGAGACGACGAGGTGCTCGGCGTGCTGGCCCGCGAGCTTCCCCCCGGCACCGTCGTCGGCCGGGGGAACGTCGCGGGCGTCCTCGGCCATCGCTACGCCGTCGCCTACGGCCTGGCCACCGGCGCCTGCCCGCGGGAGTAGGGGCCGCGTGTTCGTCGAAGCGGAAAACCGTTTTCCGGCCCCGGGGCGGTTTCCGTACACTCGCCACTGATCACGCGCGCCGCCACGCCGCGGCGCGCGCCTTGACCGAGAGAGGGGAGTTGACCGTGCGCCAGCGCATCGCGGTCGTCGTCCTCCGGTCACGGCACGAGGTGATCCTGGTGTCTACGTCGCTCCCCGGTACCGGCCGCGCGGCCGCCACCGGACGTTCCTGACGAACTCCGCACCCCTGGCCGGGGCGGAGCGGGCACCGGGCTCCCACTGGGCTCCCACTGCGCCCTCACTCGGCCCTCACTCGGCCCCCGCTGGGGCCGCATGCGGGCCCGCGCGCCGAGTCCGCGTTGCCCCGCTCGTAACCGCCCGCCGGTCTCGCCGGCGGTCCGGCCATGGCCGTTCCAGGGGTGGCGTCCGGCCTGAATCCGGCCGGCCCGTCTCGTCAGGCCAATCGCGCCCGCCACCGTAGGAACCTTCCCGAAGGGCATGGCCATGCGCGCCGACCTGAACCGCGATCACCTCGTCCCGCCGACCGGCATCCGCAACCTGGGCATCCTCGCCCACGTCGACGCGGGCAAGACCACCGTCACCGAACGGATCCTCTACCTCACCGGCGCCGTCCACCGGCGCGGCGAGGTGCACGAGGGCACCACCGTCACCGATTTCGACCCTTTGGAGCGCGACCGAGGGATCACCATCTTCGCCGCGGCCGTGAGCTGCCTGTGGGACGGCCACCGGATCAACCTGATCGACACCCCGGGTCACGTGGACTTCTCCGACGAGGTGGAGCGGTCGCTGCGGGTGCTCGACGGCGCGGTGGCGGTGTTCGACGCCGTCGCCGGCGTGGAGCCGCAGAGCGAGTCGGTGTGGCGGCAGGCCGACCGGTACGGCGTGCCGCGCATCGCGTTCGTCAACAAGATGGACCGCGCCGGGGCCGACCTCGACACGGCGGCCGGCTCGATCCGCGAGCGGCTGCGGGTCACCCCGCTGGTCGTCCAGTTGCCCATCGGGCGCGAGGACGGGTTCACCGGCGTGGTGGACCTGCTGCGGATGCGGTCGCTGGTGTGGGACGCCGGCCGTGACACGGTCACGGAGGGGCCGGTGCCGGAGGCCCTCGGGGACGAGGCCCGCCGGCGCCGCCGCCTGCTCGAGGAGACGGTGGCCGAGCTCCATCCGGCGGCGCTGGAGGAGTTCTGCGCCCGGCCGGAGATCTCGGCGCCGACCCTGACCGCCGCCCTGCGCGACCTGACCCTGCGGGGTGAGGCCGTGGTGGTGCTGTGCGGGTCGGCGTACCGCAACCGGGGCGTCGAGCCGCTGCTGGACGCCGTCGTCGCCTACCTGCCCGCACCGCCCGACGTGCCGCCCGTACGCGCCGCGTGGGACGGGCCCGAGCAGGAGCGGTCCGAGCAGGAGCGGCCCGCCGATCCGGCGGCGCCGTTCGCCGCGCTGGTCTTCAAGGTGCACGCGGCCCCCACCGGGCGGCTGACCTACCTGCGCGTGTACTCGGGAACGATCAGGAGGGGAGACGTCGTGCTGGACGCCGGCGCCCGGCGCACCGAGCGGATCGGACGCATCCTCCGGGTGCAGGCCGACCGGCACACCGAGACGGACCGCGCCACGGCCGGGGACATCGTCGCGGTCGCCGGGGTCAAGGCGGCCCGCGCCGGAGCGACCCTCTGCGCTCCCGGGGCGCCGCTGGTCCTCGAGCCGCCGGTCACGGCCTCGCCGGTGGTATCCGTGGCCGTCGAGCCGCGCGGGAGCGGCGACGCCGACCGGCTCGCGACCGCGCTGGCCCGGATGTCCGACGAGGACCCCTCGCTGTCGGTCCGCGCCGACCCCGAGACCGGCCAGACGCTGCTGTCGGGGATGGGCGAGCTGCACCTGGAGGTCGCGGTGGAGAAGCTCCGCCGCGCCCACGGGCTCGACGTCGCCGTCGGACGGCCCCGGGTCGCCTACCGGGAGACGGTGGTGCGCGGGGTGTCCGGGCTGCTGTACCGGCACGTCAAGCAGGACGGCGGGGCCGGGCAGTTCGCGCACGTCGTGCTCGACGTGGAGCCGCTGGAGCACGACGCGGGCTTCGTGTTCCGGTCCACGGTCACCGGCGGCCGGGTGCCGCGCGAATACGTCGGAGCGGTGGAGGCCGGCTGCCGGGACGCCCTCGCCGAGGCCCGCTCGGAGGTCATCCGGTGACCGGCCTGCGGGTCACGCTGACCGACGGCGCGACCCATCCGAAGGACTCCTCGGAGATGGCGTTCCGTACGGCCGGGCGGTTCGCGCTGCGGGAGGCGCTGCGTGCCGGTGAGATGGCTCTGCTGGAGCCGCTGGCCGAGGTCACGGTCACCGTGCCCGAGGACGCCGTCGGCGGGGTGCTGGGCGACCTCGCGGCCAGGCGCGGCCGGGTCACCGGTTCGGCGGCGCGGGCGGGCACCGTCGTGGTCACCGCGACCGTGCCGCTGGCCGAGCTGTTCGGGTACGCGACCCGGCTGCGCGGCCGCACCCAGGGCAGGGGCTCCTTCACCAGCCGCCCCGCCGGCTACGCCCAGGTGGCCGGTTCCGCCCCGGGCCTGACGCGGTAGGCACCTCATCGCGCCCGCCCGCGCCTCGGCGCGAGCGGGGCCGTTCCCGGTCCGCCTCCCCGGCCGCGGCTGGGTTCACGGACCGGGATTGACGCCCTTTTGGCTAACCGCTATCTATTGAGGGGTCGCAGAGGAGGGTGGTCCGTGCAGGACGTGGTGCTGGCGCTGCTGACCAAGGAGCCGTCGCACGGCTACGACCTGCGCCAGCGGTTGGCGGCCGCGCTCGGACCGCTGGGGGAGGCGCTGAACGCGGGGCAGATCTATGTGACGCTCACCCGGCTCGAGAAGGCGGGCCTGGTCGTCCAGGAGCGTGAGGACGCGCCGGTGCGCGGCCCGCGGCGCAAGGTGTACGCGCTGACCGCGGCCGGTCAGGAGCGGGTGGCCGCATGGATGGCCGAGAGCGCGGGGCCCAGAGCGGATGTGGCGGAGTTCCATCTGAAGCTGGTGGCCGCCGCTGAGTCGGGTCTGGCCGACCCGCTCGCGCTCGTGGACGCGCGGCGGCGGGAGCTGATGCGCAGCCTCGCCGAGGCCCAGCGCGCCGCCCTTGCTCACGACACGGACTCGGAGGCCGGACTGCTTCTGGAGGGCATCGCGCTCCGGCTGCAGGCCGATCTGCGCTGGTTGGAGGCGTGCGAGCGGGCCTGGTCCGCCCGTGCCCCACGCGGGGAAGGCGAAGGAAACGGATGAAAAGAGTCGTGCCGCAGGTCATGGACCGGTCGTCGCGGAGTGACACGAACGGCAGCCCGGGCTGGGGACCGGCCGCTGAGGCGGCCGGGCCGGCGCTGCGGGCGGTCGGCCTGACGCGCACGTACGGGGAGGACGAGAGCCTGGTGTGGGCCGTCGACGGGGTCGACCTCGATGTTCCCGCCGGGCAGACGCTCGCCGTGACCGGACCAAGCGGCTGCGGCAAGTCCACGCTGCTCCAGCTCCTCGGCGGGCTCGACCGGCCCAGCGAGGGCGAGGTGTGGCTCGGCGGCCGGCGCATCGACCACCTCGGCGAACGGGCGCTGGCGCGGCTGCGGCGCCGCTCCGTGGGGTTCGTCTTCCAGGCCCACCACCTGATGCACGAGCTGAGCGCGGCGCAGAACGTCGAGCTGCCCGCGCTGCTCGCCGGCGCCTCACCGCGAGCCGCCCGCCACCGCGCCGCGGAACTTCTCCACCAGGTCGGGCTCGCCCACCGCGCCCGGCATCTGCCCTCCGAGCTCTCCGGCGGGCAGCGGCAGCGGGTCGCCATCGCCCGCGCCCTGGCCAACGATCCGCTGGTCGTCCTCGCCGACGAGCCCACCGGCAACCTCGACAGCGCCGCGACCCACGACATCCTCCGGCTCTTCGACGAGCTACGCGCCGCCGGCCAGACCCTGGTCGTGGTCACCCATGACGAGCGCGTCGCCGCCACGGCGGACCGCGTCGTCTCCATGCGCGACGGGACGCTGGCAGACGACACCCGCCTGGACGGCAACGGCCGCGGCAGGAGGCACGGCCACGGCGGCACAGGGCTCGGCGCGCTGCTGAGCTGGGAGGACTGACCGTGGGACACCTGCTGCTGATATGGCGTCTCATGCTGCACGACTTACGCCGCCGTCCCGCCGAGGCCCTCGTGTTCCTGGTCGCCGTCACCGTCGCCACCGCCTCCCTGACCCTCGGGCTGGCGACCGGCAACGCGCTGGCCACCGCGTACCTGAAGACCCGCGTGGCCACCGCCGGCCCCGACATCACCGCCATCACGACGGACACGGACCCGTCCGGCCTGGCCGAGCGCCTCGCGGACACGCCCGGCGTGGCCACGCAGGCCGACCCGGTCTTCGCGTTCGACACCACCATCCGGGCACACGGTCAGACCGCGCGCTCCTCGGTCGAGGGGCGCGACACCTCACCGTCCGCCGTGGACCGGCCGCTGGTGACCTCCGGGACCTGGGTGCGTCCCGGCGGCGCGGTGGTCGAGCGCGGCTTCGCGCAGGCACTCGGCGTGCGCGTCGGCGCCCGCGTCACCATCGGCAAGCGCGGCTATCCGGTCGTCGGGATCGCGATCAGCGCGGCCACCCCGGTGTATCCGTGGAGCGACTGGGCCCAGGGGCCCGGGCCGTCCGACTACGGCGGCAGGATCTGGCTCACCACCGCCGACGCCCGCGCGGCGGCAGGCGACATCCCCGGTGTCTACCTGATCCACCTGAAGCTGACCGACCCCACGGAGTCCCTCCGATGGAGCGACGCCGTGTTCACCGACGACCGCAGAGGCGACTCCTGGGTCAACACCCACGACTGGCAGACCGTCCTCGAGACGGACGCGGCCATGATCAGGAACACCCAGCCTGCCCTGGTCGTCGGCGGCTGGCTGCTCGCCGCAGCCGCGATCGTCACCCTCGCCGCGCTCGCCACCGCACGCGGCGCCCGCGACAACCGGCGTGCCGCACTGCTCAAGGCCGTCGGCGCCGGCCCCGGCACCGTCACCGCCGTACTGCTGGCGCAGTACCTGCTGCTGACCTTCGTGGCCACCGCGCTCGGACTGGCGGCCGGGACGCTGGCCGCGCCCCACGTGGTCGACCCCAGCGCCGGGCTGCTCGACACCGTCGGCCCTCCGGACTCCGGCACCGTCTTCGCCGCGGTCTTCCTCGCCGTCGTGGTCGCCGTGACCGGTGCGCTCGGTCCCGCCGTGCGCGCCGCCCGCAGGAGCACCGTCCAGACCCTGGCCGACCCGGCGCACATGCTCACGCACCACCCGCATCTGAACGCTGTGACGGCCTACCTGCCCACCTCGCTGCTGCTCGGCCTCCGGTTGCTCGCCCGCCGGCCCGGCCGCGCCGCCCTGGCCTCCGCCGGCACCGCCGCCACCACCATCATGGTCACCGCGCTGCTCACCTTCCACGCCGAGCTCGACGCGGCCCCCGCCGTCAAGCGGTTCGGCCCCATCGAAGTGCGGACCGACCAGACCGGCCAGGTGCTGCTCGCCGTCACCTTCGCACTGGTGGCACTGTCCACGCTCAACACCGTGCTCCTCAGCTGGGGCACCGCCGTACAGGCCCGGCGCGCTCTGACCATCACCCGTACCCTCGGCGCCACCCCCGGCCAGGTCGTCGCGGCGCACTGCGTCACGCAACTCCTGCCCGCCGTGCCCGGAGTGGCGGCGGGTGTTCCGGCCGGGCTCGGCCTGTACTGGCTCTTCGCCACGCCGGTCACGCCCCCGGGATCGTGGTTGCTCACCGCCGCGCTCGCCATCCTGCTGGCCGTCGCGGTCTTGACCGCGCTCCCCGCGTGGGCCCACACCCGCGAGCCCGCGGGGCGCGTCCTCAACGCCGAAGCCGCGTGACGGCCTCGACGAATCCGGTAGCCTTAGATCGTACCGATCGGTTCGATCTCTGCGAGGACGGATGACCCCCGAGATTCCCGCGGCCAACGCCGCCGTGACGTTCGACAGCGACGGCGAGACCCTGCTGGGCGTCCTTCACCTGCCGGCCGGGCCGGGACCGCATCCGGTCGTCGTGCTGCTGCACGGCTTCCCCGGGCACGAGCGCAACTTCGACCTGGCCCAGCATCTGCGCCGCGCGGGGTACGCCGCCCTCGTCTTCCACTACCGCGGGTCCTGGGGCGTCGGCGGCTCCTGGTCGTGGGCCACCGGGCTGGAGGACGCCGCCCGCATCGCGGCGGCCGTACGTGAACCGGCTTTCGCCGCCGCGCACCGCCTCGACCCGGACCGGCTGGCGCTGGTGGGGCACAGCTTCGGCGGCTTCGTCGCGCTGACGACCGCGGCGGCCGACCCGGGGGTCGGCGCCGTCGCGACCGTGTCGGCGTTCGACTTCGGCTCTGTCGCGGTCGCCTGCCGGGAGGACGCGGCGCTGCGGGCGGCGTACGTCGAGGGGTTCGGCGACGACCTGCTTCCCCTGAAGGGGACCAGCGGCGCGGCGCTCGTGGACGAGATGGTCGCGGCGGGCGAGGCGTGGAGCCTGTCCGCGCTCGCCCCGAAGCTCGCGGACCGGCCGGTCCTGCTCGTCGGCACGGCCGGGCGCGACACCGTCACCCCCGCCGCCCAGCACCACGATCCCGTGGTGGCCGCCTACACCGCTTATCCGCTGCCGCGCCTGGAGCACCGCGTGTTCGTCACCGACCACGCCCTCTCCGACCACCGCCTCGAACTCGCCGAGACCGTCCGCGACTTCCTCGACCGGCACCTCGGCCGCTGAAGGTCAGCAGAAGACGATGGCCGCGCCCGTCACGATGGAGTGCCGGGCGGCGGCCATCACCTGCAGGCAGGTGAACGACTCGACGCCGTACCGCCGCCAGCCCTCCGCACCCTCCGCGTCGGCCTCTACCGCCGCGCTCACCTCGTCACCCCAGGGGTCGAGGTCGTCCGGCAGCCCGAGCCGTGCGGCGATGCGCCGGCACTCCTCCAGCAACCGTTGCGACGAGCCGACCCAGCCCCCGGTTATCTCGTTTGTGCAGAGCACGGGCGCGAAGTCGACGGGCACGTAGAAGCCCTCGCAGTCGCTGTGGTGGACCAGATGGTCGTACGCGCCGTCCGCCTCGCGCCCCGAGCCGATCAGGCGGGTTCCCTCGTCGACTTCGACGCCGTAGCGGGGCCCCCGCGAATAGACGTCCTTCAGCAGCGGATCCTCGGCGGCCGCCTCCACCGGGGCCGGAGGAGGCAGCTCTCCGCTCTCGGCCAGATGGACGGCCAGACGACGGAGCGTGTGCAGGCCGCCGTAGCCGTACATGTCGAACTCGGCCGCCTCGACGGCCGCGGCATCCGGCTCCGACCACGCCGGCAACCCCGCCGCTGCCAGGACTCGCCCGATCGCCGCGAAGTCGGCGCAGAGCTCGCCCGCCAGGTCGTCCTGCTCCGCGTCGTCCAACTCTGATTCGTCCAAGTCGGCGAGCATGCCGACGACGATGTTGAGGCCCATGCGGCCTCATCCTGCCCAACGCCTACGACATTCGATGTGGTCCGTTTCACCGGCAGCCTCGTGCGCGGGGAGCACGGGACATCTCCTCGGGCGCGCTCTCGTCGCCTTCGGGTAAGCGCGAATCGCGCGCCTGCCCGGTTATCGTCAATCGTGTCCGGACATCGCGCCCAGCGGCCCATGCCTCGATCGAGGGTCTTGTGGTACGTGATCCCCGTCGTCTTCTTCCTGAGCGCCGTGGTCTTCTGGGTGCTCGCTCTTGTGGCGTGGGTGGAGCCGAAGCCGCTGTACGCCGTCTCCACGCCCGACGGGGTGGAGCCCGCACCGGAGTGGTATCTGCCCGGGCAGCGGTTCTGGGCCGGGGTGGCCTGTTTCCTGGTGGGGCTCGTCCTGGCCCTCGTCCTGGCCGCGGTGCGCCGGCGCGGAGCGGAGCGGGCCCCCGAGTCCGCCCCTGGCTCGGCGCAGGAGCCGTGAGGACAGAAGCGTGAACAGGCCGCCTACTGCTCCCGCATGCCCCACGGGGTGCCGTACGCGGTGAGCAGGTCGAGGAACGGCCGGGGCGGCAGGGCCTCGGGGCCCAGGACGCCCGTGCCGGACCAGACGCCGGCGGCGATCAGTTCGAGGGCCACGACCGGGTTGACCGCGGTCTGCCACACCACCGCCTGGGAGCCGTACTCGCGCATGGACCACTGGTTGTCGACCACGTGGTAGAGGTAGACCTCACGCGGGCGGCCGTCCTTGGCGCCCTTGACCCAGGTGCCGGCGCACGTCTTGCCGTGCATGCGGTCCCCGAGGGTCGCCGGGTCGGGCAGGCACGCCGCGACCACGTCGCGCGGGGACACCTTGACGGCGGCGCCGCCCTCGGCGACGACCGGGACGGGCTCGGTGCGGTCCAGCCCCAGCAGATGCAGGGTCCGCAGCGTGTCGATGAACTCCGCGCCCAGCCCGTACTTGAAGGTCACCCGCTCGGCGTCGATCCAGCGGGGCACGAGCAGGACCTCCTCGTGCTCGACGTTGACGCACTCGACCAGGCCGATGCCCTCGGGGAAGTCGAACACCTCCGGCTCACTGAACGGCGGAGTGGTGAACCAGCCCCGGCCGGCCTCGTAGACGACCGGCGGGTTGAGGCACTCCTCGATGGTGGTCCAGATGCTGAACGAGGGCGCGAAGTCGTACCCCTCGACGGTGAGGTCGGCGCCGTCGCGGATGCCGATCTCCTCGATGTGGTCGAACAGTTCGTCGGCGGCGTAGCGCGCGAAGACGTCCGACAGCCCCGGCTCCACCCCGATGCCGACCAGCGCGAGCCTGCCCGCCTTCTCCCACTCGGCGGCCATCGCGAACTGGGCGTCCCCCAGCTTGACCCCGCACACCTCGTGCGGGCGCTCCGGATGCGGCCGTGACAGCGACATCGCCATGTCCAGGTAGTGCGCACCGGCCGACAGCGCCGCCCGGAACAGCGGCATGACGAAGCGCGGGTCGGTGGCGTTGAGCAGGACGTCGCAGCGGTGCTCGGCCAGCAGTGCCACCACCGCGGCCTCGTCGCTCGCGTCCACCCGCCGGGCGCTGAAGCGGGCGCCCGCCTCCCCCAGCGCGGCGACGGCCGCCTCCGCGCGGGACAGGTCGTAGTCGGCGACGACCATGTGCTCGAAGAAGATCCGGCGGGCCGCGATCCGGGTGATCGCCGTGCCCACTCCACCGGCGCCGACGAGCAGAACACGCATGACAAAGCCGTCCTTTCCAGGACAAAGACTCCTTCGGTGCATCAAATCCAACGTCACCGCCACATGAAAGGTCAATGGTGTTGGCATAAGGTGGCCGGCAGAGGGAGGAGCACCATGCCCAAGCCGGTGGTCTCGGAGTCGGCGCGCCGACGGCGCCGCCCGACGAAGAACGGAGTCGTTCTCTCGGAGGACCTGATCGTGCGGACCGCGCTGCGCATGCTGCGCGAGCACGGCTCCGCCGGGCTGACCGTACGGCGGCTCGGCATCGCCCTGGGCGCCGACCCCAGCACGCTCTACCGCTACTTCGCCGGCATCGACGACCTGACCCTGGCCATCGGCGACATGCTCATCGGCCGGGCCATGGCCGGCTGGCACGGCACCGGCGACTGGCGCGCCGACCTTCGCGAGCTGGGCCTGCGCATCCACGCCGCCTACCTCGAACACCCGCAGGCCGCGGTGCTCACCGCCAACCGCATCAGCGGCAAGTCCCACGAGATCGCCGCCGACGAGGCGATCCTCGGGCTGCTGCGAGGCGCCGGTTTTCCCGACCGCGAGGCGGTCCGCGTCTACCACGCCTTCATCGACATGACGCTGGCGTTCGCAGCCCTGGACGCGGCGTCCCTCGCGCTGCCGGAGCAGGCGCGCAGGGCGGACGAGGAGATGTGGCAGGCGACCTATGCCCGCCTGTCCCCCGCCACCCACCCCAACATCGCGGCGGTCGCGCCCCTGCTGGTGGCCGACATGAACGACAGCGCCTACCCCACCGCGCTGGACATGCTGCTCACCAGCGCCGCGACGGGACTCCGGTCACACAAGGCGTGCTGATGACGGGGATCGAGACCCTCAAGCCCGCCGTCCTCCCCTGACGGCTACCAGCACGGTCGCCGGGCGTCCGCCCGGATGGAACAGCGCCGACGGCGTACGCTGCTGTGCCGTGCAGGAGACACGCCTCGACACTGCTCGGATCCGGGCGGCTCGCCGGGTGATCGACCCGATTTTCCTCGACACTCCGCTGTACCGCTGCGAGGCCCTGGAGCCCGACCTCGGCTGCGCGGTGAGCATCAAGCTCGAAACGGCGAACCCGGTCCGCAGCTTCAAGGCCCGCGGCACCGAGGTGGTCGCGAGCCTGCTCGCCGGCAATGGCTCGCGAGACGTGGTGTGCGCCAGCGCGGGCAACCTTGGCCAAGCACTCGCGTGGTCCGGGCGCCGCCGGGGGCTCGACGTCACCGTCGTGGCATCCCGCTTCGCGCCCGCGGCAAAGCTCGGTCGCATCCGCGCCTTGGACGCCAGGCTGGAACTGGTGGACGGCGACTTCGACATGGCTCGCGAGCGGGCGGCGGCCGTCGCGCGGCACGACGGCATCCGGCTGGTCGAAGACAGCCTGGACATCGAGACCTGCGAAGGCGCGGCGACGATCGGCCTGGAACTCGTGAACAGCGTGCCGTCGTTCGACGCCGTCCTGATCGCCCTCGGCGGCGGGGCGCTTGCCACCGGCGTGGGTCACGTGGTGAAGGCCTGTGCGCCAGAAGTCGAGGTGATCTGCGTCCAGCCGCTGGGCGCACCGGCGATGACACACTCGTGGCGCCGACGGCGCGTCGTCACCACCGACTCGACCGACACCATCGCCGACGGCGTCGCCGGCCGGCGTCCCATCCCGGCCGTCCTGGACGACCTTCTCCTGGTCGCCGACGACGCCGTCCTGGTGCAGGAGGCGTCGATCATGGCCGGTATGCGGCTGCTCCTCGAACACGCGGGCCTCGTCGTCGAACCGTCGGCCGCGCTCGGCATCGCGGCGATCCTCGAAGACCGCGACCGCTTCGCCGGCCGGCACGTCGTCACCATCGTGTGCGGCAGCAACGTCGACATGGACGCCTATCACCGCTGGATCGGCGCGGCCTGAAGCGCCGGGACGGCCGGAACCGCGACCGGGCCTCCTGTGGGGGGTTGAGCCGATCGCGTCCCGGCGTCCGGTCAGCCGTCCGTACGGCCGGGGCCGAAGGGGCGGTCGCCGCGCAGGGTGATGCGGTGCATCACGCGGTGCGCGTCACCGTAGTCGCGGTTGGCGTAGTGGGCGGTGCTCCGGTTGTCCCACATCGCGACGTCGCCGGCCCTCCAGCGGTGACGCACGATGTGCTCGGGCTTGGTGAGGTGGGCGTAGAGCAGGTCCAGGATGGCCCGGCTCTCGGCCTCGGAGACGCCGACGATGTGGGAGGTGAACCCGGGGTTGACGAAGATCCCCTTGCGGCCGGTCTCGGGGTGGACGCGGACCACGGGGTGCTCCACCGGCTCCAGCCGGGTGACGATCTCGCCGTCCCAGACGTTGCCCTTGCCGCCGCGGCGCTGGGCCAGGTAGTAACCGAACTCGCGGTTGCCGTCGTGGACCGCGGTGAGCTGGTCGGCCAGCTCCTTCACGGGGGCGGACAGCGAGTCGTAGGCGAGCTGGCTGTCGGCCCAGCTCGTGTCGCCGCCGGTGGGCGGGAGGATCACGGCGCGCAGGATCGAGCCGAGCGGCGGGCGGGGCATGAACGTGACGTCGGTGTGCCAGACGTCGGCGAAGCCGTTGTCGGCGCTGTCGAGGGCGTAGATCTCGGGATGCGCCTCGTCGACGCCCCCGACGACCGGGTGGGAGGCGGTCAGCTCGCCGAGACGCCGCCCGAGCGCCACCTGCCCGTCGTCGTCCAGGCTCTGCTCGCGGAAGAACAGCACCTTCCGATCGACCAGGGCGGCGCGCACCGCGGCCAGTTCCTCGTCGGTGGCGGTCGCCAGATCCAGTCCCTCGACCTCGGCGCCGAAGTGGGGCCCAAGGGGCCGCAGGTCCAGCTTCACGGCGGTCGCTGTGGTCATCTCACTCTCCTCGTGGTTGGTGCGGTGCGTCACGCGGCGGCGGCGCGTACGGCGTGGCCGACCTCGGCGCGGAGCGCGGCGTACTCGGGAAGGGCGCGCAGTTCGTCCGGTCCCACCCCGGTGCGCGGGAGGCCGACGTCCAGGTCGAGCGCGATCCGGCCCGGCCTGCGGGTGAGCACGACGACGCGGCTGCCGAGGAACACGGCCTCCTCGACGCTGTGGGTGACGAACACCGACGTGCGGCCGGTCTGCGCGCTCACCCGGCGCAGGTCCTCCTGGAGACGCTCGCGGGTGAGCGCGTCCAGGGCGGCGAACGGCTCGTCGAGCAGGAGCAGCGGATCGTCGCCGGCGAGCGCCCTGGCGATCGCCACGCGCTGCTGCTGTCCTCCCGAGATCTGCCAGACGCGGCGGTCCGCCACGTCGTGCAGGCCCACCCGTTCCAGCAGCTCCGGCACCCGGCGGGCGCGTTCCGCACGGGGCACGCCGGCGTAGCGCAGGGCCAGCTCGACGTTGCCGCCCACGGTCTTCCACGGGAACAGGCGCGGCTGCTGGAAGACGATCCCGGCGCCCCTGCCCGGGACGGGCTCGGCGCCGCCGGTCCGTACGGTGCCGGAGGTGGGCCTCTCGAAGCCCGCGACGAGGCGCAGCAGCGTGCTCTTGCCGCATCCGGACGCCCCGACGAGCACGAGGAAGGTGCCGGGAGGGACGGTCAGGGAGATCGGCCCGAGCGCGGTGACCGGACCTCCCGCGCCGCCGTAGACGTGTTCGACCTCGTGCAGGTGGACGGCGGCGACGTCCTCGTCCGCCGTGGCCGGGGCGGTGGCCGGGTCAGGGCGTGAGGACACCGGGAAGCCCCTTGGTGTAGATCGCCCGCTCCACCGTGGCGAGGTCGGGCACCGCGTCGATCTTCTGCTGGTCCTTGAGGAACTGCGCCGCGCTCACCAGGTTCTGCGCCAGGCCGCCGACCTTGTCCGGCGTGCCGAGCCACTCGGGCGAGGCCAGCTCGGCCGGCTTGAGGAAGACGCCCTGGCTGAGCTGCGCCTTGGCCTCGTCCTTGCCGAGGTTGAGCTCGGCGCCCACCGCCTGGGCCGCGGCGTCGGGATCGTTCGCGATCAGGTCGAGCGCCCTGGCCTCCACCTTGCGCCAGGCGTCGACCGCGTCGGGGTGGGCCTGGATGAACGCGGTGGACACCACGCCCAGGTCGAGGGTCGGCTTGCCCGCGGTCGCCAGCTCGCGGCTGCTGATGAGCGTCTTGCCGGTCTTCTTGATCTCGTCCAGCGTGGGCAGCCAGACGTACGCGGCGTCGATGTCCCCGCGGGTCCAGGACGCCAGGATGTCCTGTGGCTCCAGATCGATTAGGTTCACCGCCGACTCCGGCACCCCAGCCTTGTCGAGCGCGGCGAGCAGGCTGTAGTGGGACGTCGAGGCGAACGGCGTCGCCACCTTCTTGCCGCGCAGATCGGCCACGGAGGAGATGCCGGTGCCGTCGCGGGCGACCAGGGCCTCGTTGTCACCGGCCACGTCGAGCACGAACGCCACCTGGTAGGGGATGTTCAGTGGCGCGGACAGCCCCCGCGCGACCGGGCTCGACCCGATGGCCGCGATGTCCACGCTCTTGGCCACGAAGGCGGTGTTGATGCTGGCGCCGGAGTCGAACTTGGTCCACTTGATCGTGTAGCCGGGCAGCGCCTGCTCCAGCCACCCCTTGTTCTTCACGATGAGGTCCCCGCTCGGGAACGCCTGGTAGGCGACGCGGATGGTGCGGTCCGCCGTACCGCCGCCTCCGCCTCCGCCGGAGGCGGTGCCGTTGCCGCACGCGGCCAGGACGGCGGCCGTGGCGGCGGCCAGGACGGCGGAAAGCAGGCGCGTGAGGTGTGGTCGTGACATGGCGGGACAGTTCCTTTTGCAGTGGGGGGATCGACGAGGCTTGGCAGGGGCTCAGACGCGTCCGCGCCAGGGGATGAGCCGGGTCTCCGCGGCGCGCAGCAGGCCGTCGATCAGCAGTCCGGACAGCCCGATGGCGAGCAGTCCGAGCACCACGACGTCGGTCTGCAGGTAGCGCTGGGCGTCGCGGACCATCCCTCCGATACCGGGCACGCCGTTGACGGTCTCCGCCGCGACGACCGAGGAGTACGCGACCCCGACGGCCAGCCGGACGCCGGTGAAGATCTCCGGCAGCGCGGCGGGCAGCACCACATCCTTGATGACGTCCCACCGCGAGGCGCCCAGCGCCCGGGCCGCCTCCACCAGGCCGGTCGGCGCGCCGTGGACGGCCGCGGCGGTGGCCACGGCGACCGGCGGGAGCGCGGCGATGGCGAGCAGCCACAGCTTGGGCGTCTCGTCGATGCCGAACCAGATGATGAGCAGGCTGAAATACGCCAGCGGAGGCAGGGCCCGTACGAACGTCACGACCGGCTCGGCCACGAGGCGGATCCACGGCACGGCGCCCAGGACGACGCCGAGGACGAGCCCCGCCGCCACGCCGAGCGCCGAGCCGATGAGGATGCGGCGCAGGCTGATTCCCAGGTGCTCCACGAGCAGGTGACCGCCGTAGCCGCGGACGCCCTCGTGGGTGGTGGACAGCAGGACGAGCTGGTCCCACACGGCCCGGGGCGCGGGCACGAACGACGGATTGCCCGCCGCGGCCGCCGCGAGCTGCCACAGCGCGAGCAGGGCGAGCAGCGACAGCACCCGCACACCGATCCGGCGGGCCCTGCGGCCCCGCGGGCCCTGCGCCGAGACGGTACGCACCCCTTCGGCGGGCGGTGCGCCGGCGGGTTCGGGCACCTCGTCCGGCGTGAGGGAGCCGTCAGCGAGAGAGGGCGGATCGGCGGAGACGGATCTGGAGGGGGATGACGTCACAGTGGTCGCTCCGGAGGCGAGGGCGCCGGGCCGCGCCGCTCCAACGCGGGCACGGCGGGACAACGGAAGGGAGGACGGCCGGCGAAGGTGACCGCGCAGGCCGGGAGGTCGAGGTTCAGGAGCGACAGGCCGAGCCGTTCAGACGGCACAGGTCGACGTGCCGACGCCGGACCAACCACGATGCCGAATACACAGGTATTTCCTACCAAATTTGTAGGGTGATGGCAATCGGGCATCGAACCCCACACGCCCGTCCCGCCTCCGAGCAGGCACCCCCTCGGCTTCGTCCGCGGCGAGATCGGCCCGGCGTCCGCGCACGCGAACGGGCCACGCCAAGCTCGGCGAGCTTGGCGTGGCCCGTTCGGTGGTGCTCGTGTCTACCGAGCCGGAGCGGCGTCGAGGGCTTGGATGATCTTGCGGGCCATCTCCGCCATGACGGGTCCGGGCTCCCCCTGGTGGGCCCGGGCGGCTGCTTCGACGGCGACGTTGACGGTGCTGCGGAAGTTGTCGGCCTCGGCCGGATCCTGCTTCCCGAGCAGGCTCATGGCCGCCGTCAGGGCCGGCAGCACCTGGTCGGCGAGTTCGGCGACGGACTTGCCGTACAGGTTCATGCCCGTCGACTTGTCGGCGAGCACGTGACCGACCACGCCGGTCGCGGAGGCCAGGGCGATGGAGCCCTCGGTGGCGACCTTGTGGGGCTTGCCGGCGGCGTCGGCGGCGGCCAGCAGCGAGACGGCGCCGTAGGCGGCGGTCCGCAGGGTGATCTTGTCCTGGTCGGTGAGGGTGACGGACATGGTGGTGTGATCCTTTACAACTGTTCCGAGGGTCGGGTGAACGGGCGAATGGTGGAACGCCCCGCCGGGGGCCGAGGGCGGGCCTACCGGGAGGCGGGCCCGGCGTCAGGCGTCGATCGCCTGGTAGAGCGTGGTCCAGAAGTCGTGGATGAGCCGCATCGAGTCCGGGGTGGACGCCCCGACCTGGGTGAGCAGGATTCCGGTGAGCCGGTTGGCCGGGTCGGCGTAGGTCGCGGTGCCGCTTCCGCCGTCCCAGCCGAACTGGCCGATCGGCGCGTAGTCCCCGCGGTAGGTGCGCACCGCCATGCCGAAGCCCCAGCCACCGTGCTGTCCCTGGCCGTGGGAGATGTGGACGTTGTCGACGGCCATGGCGTGCCGGGCGGCCTGCTGCTCGGGCGTGAGGCGGTTGGTGGTCATCAGCTCGACGGCGGGCCGCGACAGGATTCGCTCGCCCTTGTGCACGCCGCCGTTGAGCAGCATCCGGAAGTAGGCGTGGTAGTCGTCGGCGGTGGAGTTCAGCCCGCCGCCGCCGCCCTGGAACGCCGGAGGCTTGCTGTGGCGCCCGCCTTCGGCCTCGTCCCAGACGAGGAACTCGCCAGTCTGCGGGTCGGGGGCGTACAGGGGCGCAGCCGGTGGATCTGGTCGGCGGGCACGTGGAAGCCGGTGTCGGTCATCCCCAGCGGCCCGAAGACGCGCTCGCGCAGGAACTCCTCGAACGACTGGCCCGTGACCCGGGAGACGAGCACACCGACCAGGTCGCTGCTGATCTGGTACTGCCAGCGCTCTCCGGGCTGGTGCATCAGCGGAAGCTCGCCCAGGCGGCGCATCCACTCGTCCGGCTCGGGCATCGGCACCGGCAGGTTGGGCGTGAGCCCCCGCTCGAAGACCGCGTTCATGATCGGAGTGCCCAGCGACGTCATGTCCATGCCGAGCCCGAACGTGGAGGTCAGCACGTCCCGGACGGTGATCGGCCGCCGCGCCGGCACGGTGTCGTCCAGCGGGCCGTCGAACCGCTTCAGCACCCGCCGGTCGGCGAGCTCGGGCAGCCACGGGTCCACGGGGTCGTCCAGGCGCAGCCGGCACTCGTCGAGCAGGACCATCACCGCCGCGATCGTGACCGGCTTCGACGTGGAGGCCATCCGGAAGATCGTGTCCCGGCGCATCGGCGCGCCACCGTCATGACGCATCGTCCCGATCGCTTCGACGTGTGTCTCGTCGCCCCGGCTGAACAGGGCGACCAGCCCGGGGATCTTCCCGGAATCGACATACCGGTCCAGCACCTCGCGCACCCTGCGCAGCCCTGCCGGGGAGAAGCCGCTCGTGTTCATCATGAATCCCCTCACGCATAGTCTTCGGTGTTCGGAAATCTCTGAACGTCCATGACAGTACATTGCGTTTAGAAAACAGTAAACAGACAAAGAACGGCTTTTCGCCTGGTACATCGAGACAACGGAGCATGCTTTGCAATGAATGTGAAGCTGAACGCAATGAACGATCGCCCACGCATTGCAATGAGATCCGAGTGAATGCATACTGTGCAGCGGGTGTGCGGGCGGAGGGCTCCGCGCATGTCGGCAGACAGGAGACGAGCACCGATGCCCGGAGGCAGACTCACCAGCGAGGACCGTCAGCACATCGCCGCAGGGCTGGCCGAGGGACTCGGATACGCGGAGATCGGCCGGCGTCTGGGGCGGCCCGCCTCGACCATCATGCGGGAGGTCACCCGCAACGGCGGACCCGACGATTACGGGGCGGACCGGGCGCACGAAGCCACGCGGCATCGTGCGCGCCGGCACGGGCAGGCTCGGCCTCCCGCCCCGCCGGCCCCCGACGGCGGCCACGGGCGTGACCCCCGAGCCGTCGAGGACTTCACGGAGTCCTTCATCGCTCTCCTGGTCCAGCAGGGCATGCCCCGGATGGAGGCCAGAGTGCTGGCCTGCCTGTACGTCACCGACTCCGGCGCTCTCACCGCCGCCGAACTGGTCCAGCGGCTTCGCGTCAGCCCCGCGTCGGTCTCGCACGCCGTCGCCTACCTCGAACAGCAGGGAATGCTCAGGCGGGAACGGGTTCCCGGCACGCGACGCGAGCGCTACGTCATCGACGACGAGATCTGGGTCCGGTCGATCCTCGCGTCTTTGCGGATGAACGACGCCCTGGCGGCCGCGTCACAGCGCGGAGCGGAGATTCTCGGGGCCACGACCCCCGCGGGTTCCCGCTTCGAGTCCTCCGCCGAACTCCTTGTCCTCGTGAGCGAGGCCTTCCGGCAGGTCATCGAGGAGTGGCGGAAGAACCAGGCCGCCCGCAGCGCCCGGCACCCGGACCCGCCGGCCACGGTGGGCTGAGCTCGTGATGTCGCAGCCAGTAGGCCGAGGCGGGCCCTGCGACGCGGCGCCGGAAACGAGGATGTCCATCACCATGCTCCATCGAGCGAACCGTTCGTACGTTCCGAGGATCGAGTACGGTGAACGCCCCGGACAACGACGGATCCCGCAAGATCACCTTCAGTGGAAGTAAACGGAGCAGGTCAGGCGTGGAACTACGCGACATCGAGATCTTCCTGACCCTGGCCGACGAACTGCACTTCGGCCGCACCGCCGCCCGGCTGTGCCTGTCGCCCGCCCGCGTCACCCAGGCGATCCAGAAGCAGGAGCGGCAGATCGGCGCCCCGCTGTTCGAGCGCAACAATCGCGCGGTACGGCTGACGCCGGTCGGGCGGCAGCTCCGCGACGACCTCCAGCCTCTCTACGCCGGGCTGCAGGACAGCGTGCAGCGCGCCCGAATGGCCGGCCAGGGCATCACCGGCACGCTGCGCGTCGGCATGATGCCCCTCAACGCCTACGACCTGCGCCACTACTGGGAGGTCTTCCGCCACCGTCACCCGCAGTGGATGCTGCGCATCCAGAGCACACAGTTCAGCGACGCCTTCGCCGCGCTGCGCCGCGGGGACGTCGACGTCCTGGTCAGCTGGCTGCCTCTCGACGAGCCCGACCTCACCGTCGGACCGATCCTGTTCGCCGAGCCTCGGGTGCTGGCCGTCGCCACCGATCACGAGCTCGCCCTGCACACGTCGGTCTCGCTGGAGATGGTCGCCGATTTCCAGCATCCGCATGCCGACACCGGGCCCGGCTACTGGTACGACGCCTATGCTCCGCGCCAGACCCGCCGTGGCCGCCCGATCGAACGTGGCCCCGTGGTGCGGGACGCGGAAGAGGCCATCACTTTCGCCAGTATGTCCGGGCTTGTCGTGCTCTTTCCCGCCCACATGAGCCGCTACTGGGTAAGGCCGGACATCGCCTACCTGCCGGTCACCGACATGGGGCCGCTGCCGTACGCGCTGGTGTGGCGCAGCGAGACGGAGAACGAGCTCGTCCGGGCCCTGGCCGCGGTCGTCCGCGACCTCGGTCCCCTCCCCTCGGGAGGCTGATCGCCCTCCGGGCGTGGCGGCACGCGGCTCGCGGGGTATGGTCGCGAAGTGCCTGACCCGATCTTCGCCCACCCTCGCCTGGCCGCCGTCTATGACGCCTTCGACGGTGACCGCGACGATCTGGGCGCCTATCTCGACATCGCCGACGAACTGGGCGCGGAGCGCGTGCTCGACGTCGGCTGCGGAACGGGGTGCCTGGCGGTCCTGCTGGCCGGCGGCGGACGCACGGTCATGGGCGTCGATCCCGCCGAGGCGTCGCTGCGGATCGCCAGGTCCAAGGATCGGACCGGAGGCATCACCTGGGTCCACGGCGATGCCACCAAGCTCCCGGCGTTCGGCGCCGACCTCGCCGTGATGACGGGAAACGTGGCGCAGGTCTTCCTCACCGACGACGAGTGGACGCGGACTCTCCGGGGCATCCACGGCGCGCTTCGTCCGCGAGGGCACCTCGTCTTCGAGACCAGGCGTCCCGAACGCCGGGCGTGGGAGGAGTGGGCCTCCGACCCCGGTCCGGTCGTCCTCGACCTTCCGGAGGCCGGGGTCGTGGAGCGGCGCCTCGAGGTCACCGACGTGAGCCTGCCGCTGGTGTCCTTCCGCTACACCTACACCTTCCTGGCGGACGGCACGGTCGTCACCTCGGACTCGACCCTCCGGTTCCGCGACCGGGACGAGGTGGAGACGAGCCTGGCCGCGAACGGCTATCGCGTGCTGGACGTGCGGGACGCCCCCGATCGCCCGGGCCGCGAGTTCGTGTTCGTCGCGCGGCGTACGGCGTGAAGCACGTCAGCGGTCGCCGGCGTCGCTGAGGAGGCGACGGGCCTGGCGGACGACGGCCTCGTCGACGAAGCGGCCGTCCGCGAGGGCGACCGCGCCCTGGTCTGCGGCGGAGACGACCTCCAGGGCGGCCACGATCTCCTCCCTGGTCGGGCGGTAGGCCGCCGCGATCACCGGAAGCTGGATGGGGTGGATGGCCGCCCGGCCGCGAAAGCCCATGGCCCGGCCCGCGGCGCAGGATGCGGCCAGGCCGTCGAGGTCGCGCACGTTCGTGTACACGGACTGGGCCGGGGCCGGCAGCCCCGCCGCCCGGGCCGCGACGACGACACGCGAACGCGCCCAGGCCAGGCCCGCCTCGTCGGTCACGCCGAGGTCGGCGCGCAGGTCGGCCTCGCCCAGGCCGATCCCGGCGACGGCCGGTGAGGCGGTGGCGATCTCGAAGGCGCGCTCCAGCCCGAGGGCCGACTCGATGATCGGGCGCAGCGGCACGCCCGGCACCGCGTCGGCGATCCAGCGGACCTCGTCGGCCGACTCCACCTTGGGGATGCGCAGGCCGCCGCCGCCGTGCAGCAGCGACCCGAGCGCGTGCAGGTCGGCCTGGCCGTACGGCGTGCGGACGTCGTTGACGCGGACCTCCACCCGCGGCTGCGGCGTGGCCAGCAGGGCGACGACCCCGGCCCGGGCGGACGCCCTTGTTCTCCGGGGCGACCGCGTCTCCAGGTCCACGATGACCATGTCGGCCTCGCCGCCGAGGGCCTTGCCGATCCGGTCGGGGCGGTCGGGCGGGCACGTACAACCACGTCAGGGGGGCGGCAGCAGGCCCGGAAGAAACCTCGGCAGCAGG
>NZ_MWJN01000061.1:0-53331 GCF_002027145.1 Microbispora sp. GKU 823
GGCCTGGCGGCCCGGGCTCGGGGGCCTGCGGTCCGGCGTGGGCGGTGCGGCGCGGGCGCCTGCGCTGCGGGTGCCTGCGCTGCGGCGGCGGGCCGTACGGGCACGGTGGGCTGCCCGGTGAGCCGCGCGACCACCGCCTCTGCCGAGGGACGCAGCGCGGGGTCCTTGGACAGGCAGGCGGCGACGATGTCCCGCAGGGGCGCCCCGAGGTCGCCGAGGTCGGGCTGCGCGTGCAGGATCCGGGTGATCACCGAGGGGATCGAGTCCGCTCCGAAGGCGGGCCTGCCGGTGGCGGCGAACACCATCGTGACGCCCCAGGCGAACATGTCGGCGGACGCGCCCGCCGTGCCGCCGGAGAGCACCTCGGGGGCCAGGTAGGCGGGCGTGCCGATGGACGCGCCGGTCGCGGTGGACTGGGGCGAGTCGGGCGCCCTGGCCACCCCGAAGTCGATGACGACCGGGCCCTCGGGGCCCATCAGGACGTTGGCCGGCTTGAAGTCGCGGTGGGTGATCCCCGCCCGGTGGATGGCGGCCAGCGCCGTCGCCGTACTGATGGCGAGCCGTTCGAGCGCGGCGCCCCGGCGCGGCCCCTCCCGGTCCACGAGCTGCCGCAGCGACGGCCCGGGCACGAACTCGCTGACGATGAACGGCTGGTTGCCGGCGAGGTCGGCGTACAGGACGGGGGCCGTGCAGAAGGGCGCGACCCGCTGCGCCAGCGCGACCTCGCGCAGGAACCGCTCCCGTGCCTCGGGATCGGCCGTCAGCCGGGTGTGCAGCAACTTGACCGCGACCTGCTCGCCCGCCGGGCCGCGCCCGAGGAAGACGACCCCCTGGCCGCCCTCACCGAGCCGGTCGACGAGCGTGAACGGGCCCAGGCGGTCGGGATCCCCAGCCTCTAACGCCACCATCGCCCCCGATTACCCCTGCAACCTGACAATGGCACCAAACGCTACCAGTGGTCAGATCGCCTTACCGGGGTTGAGGATGTTCAGCGGGTCGAACACCTGCTTGATGCCCTGGTGCAGTTCGGCGGCCACCGGGCCGGTCTCCAGGCCGAGCCAGCGCTTCTTCAGCAGGCCGACACCGTGTTCGCCGGTGAGCGTCCCGCCGAGGTCGAGCGCGGCGCGGAAGACCTCGTCGGCCGCGGTCCAGACCTCCTCCGGCGGCTCGGCGAGGCCCCGGTCGAACACGAACACCGGGTGCACGTTGCCGTCCCCCGCGTGGGCGACCGTCGCGATCATCACGCCGTGCCGGGCCGCCACCTCCTCGATCGTGGTGATCATCTCGGGGAGGACCGAGCGGGGCACGCACACGTCCTCCACCAGGCACTGGCCCAGCCGCTCCTTGGCCTGGTAGGCCAGGCGCCTGATGCCGATGAGCTCGGCGGCCTCCTCCGGCGTGGACGAGACCGCGACGAATGACGCGGCTCCACACAAGGCGGCCATCTCGTCCGCCGAGCCCTCGGCCTGGGCGATGAGCATCGCCCTGGTGGAGGGCTCCAGCCCGATGTTCTTCCAGTCGTCGATGGCCTGCAGGGTCGTGCGGTCCATCAGTTCGAGCATCGACGGCTGGCAGCCCGCGGCGACGATCGCCGACACGGCCGCCGCGGCGTCGCGCAGCGAGGTGAACTCGGCGGCGACCGTGGCCAGCTCGCGCGGCGCCCGCCGCAGCCGCACCGTCGCGGCCGTGATCACGCCGAGCGTGCCCTCCGAGCCGACGAACAGGCCGGTCAGGTCGTAGCCGGTCACGCCCTTCATGGTCCGGCGGCCGGTGTTCAGCACCCGCCCGTCGGCCAGCACGACCTCCAGGCCCAGCGCCGAGTCGCGGGTCACGCCGTACTTCACGCACCGCAGGCCGCCCGCGTTGGTCGCCAGGTTGCCGCCGATGGTCGAGATCTCGTACGACGAGGGGTCGGGGGCGTACATCAGGCCGTGCTCGCGGGCCGCCCGGTCGAGGTCGGCGGTGATGACGCCGGGCTCCACGACCGCGATCTCGTCCTGCGGCGACAGCTCGCGGATCGCGGTCATCCGCGCGAGGGACAGCACGACGCAGCCGTCCACGGCCGTCGCCCCGCCGGCGAGCCCGGTGCCCGCGCCGCGCGGGACCACCGGCACGCGGTGCTCGCTCGCCCAGCGCATCGTGGCCACGACGTCGTCGCGCGACTGCGCGAGCACCACGCCGAGCGGCCTGCCCGGCGGCACGAACGTGCGGTCCCTGGCGTACGAGTCGACGACGTCGGGATCGGTGAGGACTCGCCCGTCCGGCAGCGCCGCGGCGAGCGCGGAGGTCAGCTCGGTCACGATTGGACTTTACGGCACGGTTCGGTATCGGGTGCCATCCGGAATTATTAACGGTTTTCGGTACAGATCACATTTTGACAACCATGCCGGATGCCTCTTTACCCGCCCTTTACCCCCTCGTTTAAGGTCCCGCATGCGCGCTCATCCCGGCGCGCCGTGCATGGGTGTCCGGGGAACCCGGACGGGAAGGGATCTCGTTGTCCAGAAGAATCCGGCGTCTCGCCGCGATCGTGCCCGCGCTCGGGCTGGCGGCAGGAGGTCTGGCCGCGGCCGGTGCGGCTGCGGCTCCCACGGCGGGCTACCAGCCCTCCGCCAAGGACCACTACATCAACTACGCGCCGCCGCGCGTGCAGGGCGACTTCACCACGACCGAGGAGAAGGTCCCGGCCAAGGGCGCCAAGCGCACCGCGGCCCTGGCGCAGGCCGTCGACCACAAGTTCGCGAGCGGCAACCCGGTCGCGGCGCGGGTGCTGGCCAAGCACGAGAAGCAGGCGATCAGGACCGGGAAGAACCCCTTCGACTTCATCTACAAGAAGGCGAACACGACCAGGACCGCCAAGCTCCTCACGCTGCTGGTCGAGTTCAACGACCAGGCCAACGACGACTTCTCCGGCTGGTCGCACCCGAAGACGATCGACGACGTCGACGACTGCGTGACCGAGCCGCCGGGCACCAAGCTGAACGGCCCGCTGCACAACAAGATCCCCAACCCCGCCACGCCGGCGGTGGGGGCGAAGGACAACAACTCCATGTGGGTGGCCGACTTCAACACGGCCCACTACAACAACATGCTCTACACCTCCAAGGGGATCACCACCCGGGTCCGCCCGGACCTGACCGACCCCCGGGACGGCAAGAAGGGCATCGACATCTCCGGCTCCACCATGAAGAACATGTACGAGGAGATGTCGAAGGGCGCCTACACCGTCACCGGTGAGGCCGTCGGCTGGATCAAGGTCCCGCACTCCGAGGCCTGGTACGGCGCGGGCAAGTGCCACACCTACCCGCAGGACATGACCGGCCACCCGGACAACCCGCGCGGCGCCGCCCAGCTCGCGGTCGACGCGGTCGACGCGCTCGTGAAGTCGAACCCGAACTTCCCGTGGGCCGACTACGACGTGGAGGACACCTCCGACGCCGACGGCGACGGCAACTACGACGAGCCGGACGGCGTCGTCGACCACCTCGTGCTGATCCACGCCGGCGAGGACAAGTCGGGCGGCGGCGGCGCCGAGGGCACGATGGCCCTGTGGGCCCACTCCAGCGACGTGGCCGGCGGCTACACGGTGCCGGGCACCAACGTGAAGATCTCCAACTACATCCTCCAGCCCGAGGACGCCGGGGTGGGCGTGTTCGCCCACGAGTACGGCCACGACCTCGGCCTGCCGGACCTGTACGACACCACCGGCGCCGGCGACTCCGACGTCGACTTCTGGGACCTGATGTCGAGCGGCTCGCACTCCGGGCCGATCTTCCAGTCCCTGCCCACCCACATGGGCCTGTGGGACAAGTGGGTGCTCGGCTGGGCCAACCCGAAGATCATCGAGCCGGGCGGCAAGAACGAGCTCGTGGCGGTCGGCCAGACCTCGCGTACGCCGAAGGGCACCGAGGACGGCGTCCGGATCAACCTGCCGGACAAGCTGAACATCATGTCCACCCCGCACAGCGGGTCGAACCTGTGGTGGTCCAACAGCGACCAGGACTGGGCCGACAACAAGCTGAGCAGGACCGTCGACGTCCCGGCCGGACCGGACGCGAAGTTCTGGTGGTGGAGCGACTGGGGCATCGAGGCCGACTGGGACTTCGGCTTCTTCGAGATCTCCGCCGACGGCGGCGCCACCTGGACCGAGCAGAAGATCTACAACGAGGACGGCAGCCTCGCCAGCACCGGCGACGACTACACCGACCCCAACGGCCGCCTGAAGGACTACGGCAACAAGAAGTACGGCCTCACCGGTGAGAGCGGCGGCTGGCACCACCTGTACGTCGACCTCGCGCCGTTCGCGGGCAAGTCCGTCCAGATCCGCCTGCGCTACGCCACGGACGCGGCGTCCGTGCAGCGCGGCTGGTTCAACGACGACTTCTCGCTGAACAACGGCGCCACCGCGGTGTGGACCGACGACGTCGAGGGCGGCGCCAACGGCTGGACGGCCACCAAGGGCACGTTCACCGACACCAGCGGCGCCGGCTGGGTCATCCACTCCGGTCAGGAGCAGGCGGCGCAGTACTACCTGGCCGAGTGGCGCAACTTCGACGGGTTCGACAAGGGCCTGCAGTACGCCTACGACACGACCTGGCTGCGCGACGGCGCCTGGAAGGTCGAGAAGGTCAAGTACAACGCCCCCGGCCTGCTCGTGTGGTACCGCGACACCTCCGTGGCCAACAACGACGTCTCGGGCCGCACGTTCGACCTGCCGTCGGTGGGCCCGAAGGGCGAGCTCCTCATCGTGGACTCGCACTTCGACCCGCTGCGCCGTACGGGCGAGGCGGCGGCGCACGACCCGAGCACGCTGAAGAACCTGCAGTCCCGTCCGCAGTCGTCCAACGCGGCGTTCAACTTCGTCGGCACCTACCCGTTCAAGGAGTGCATCGAGGGCGAGCCGTTCACCGAGTACTGCACCTCGTTCGGCAAGCAGGCCGCGGTGACGTCGTTCACGGACGCCAAGGGCTGGTACCCCGGCCTGGAGGTCCGCGACGGCAGCCTCTACTACCGCCAGCGTGACTCCTCGGCCGTCGTCCCGTCCAAGGACAACCAGCCGTACTCGACCCGGATCGTCCACGCGGACGGCACCCCGGCGACGGAGCTGTACGGCACCGACATCGGCGGCGCGATCCTCGGCACCGGCAACCCCGGCGACGAGGGCAAGCAGCTCGGCGTGCAGATCAAGCTGATCAGCCCGCTGCCGGCCAACATGGGCGCGATCGTCCAGATCACCCCCGCCAAGAAGTAACCACCTCTCAGGTGGTGCCCGTGCCCGGCCGCCGTCCGCTCCGGACGGCAGCCGGGCACACTCATGTCCGCCTTCCGCGGACTGCGCGCCCGCGCCCGGCGGCCCCTAGCATGTGAGCGTGCGGAGCAAGGCGGATCACACGGCGGCCGTCCACCGGGAGCGGAAGGCCGCCGTCGTCGTGAACACGAAGTCCCGGCGAGGCCGCCGCCACTACGCAGAGGTGCTGCGGCTGCTGAAGGAGCGGGACTTCCGGCTCACCGGCGTCCACCCGGTGACCGACCCCTCGCGGCTGCGCGACATCCTGACCCGCGCGCTCGACTCCGGCCCCGACCTGCTCGTGGTCGGCGGCGGCGACGGCACGCTGAGCAGCTCGGTCAAGCACGTGGCCGGCCGCGACGTCGCCCTCGGCGTGCTGCCGCTCGGCACCACCAACAACTTCGCCCGCAGCCTCGGGCTGCCGCTCGACCTGGCCGGGGCGATCGGCGTGTTCACCGAGGGCAAGGTGGCCGACATCGACCTCGGCGTCTGCGGCGACCGGCCCTTCGCCAACCTCGCGAGCTTCGGCGTCTCGGTCGAGGTGGCGGGCACCGTCAAGCCGTGGCTCAAGCGGATGCTCGGCCGGGCGGCCTACCCGTTGACCGCGCTCACGATCCTGCCGAGGCACCGGCCGTTCCGCGCCTACATCACGGTGGACGGCAAGCGTCACGAGCTGCTGACCCACCAGCTCAACATCGCCAACGGCCGCTTCCACGGCGGCTGGCAGATCGCCAGGGACGTCAGCATCGACAACCGCAAGCTGGTGGCCTACCAGCTCGGCTCCGGTAAGCGGCTGCGCCTGCTCGGGGAGACCCTCGTACGGGCGACCACCGGCAGGTGGACCAGCCTCGCGGGCGGGCCGTTCGTGACCGGCCAGGAGATGCTGCTGGAGACCGACCCGCCGATGGCGGCCGACATCGACGGCGAGGTGCGGTTGCGCACGCCGCTCGTGCTCAGGACCATCCCGAACGGCGTCCGCGTGATGGTTCCGCAGAGCTTCGAGGACACCTGATCCCTACTCGGCCCCCTCGTTCTCCCGGGACCCCTCGTTCTCCTGAGCCGCGAGGGTCCGGTACGCGGGCCGCAGCAGGTCGAGCAGCGGGATGTGCCTGGCCTTGACCTGCGGCGGGTCCAGCGCGCGCAGCAGCAGGTCGGGAGGCGACCCGGGATCGGCCGGCGGGCCGAGGCGGGCCGGTGAGGCGCCGGACTCGTAGAAGTCGCCGGCCCGCTCGGCGAACGGGACGTCGGCCACGTCGAGCAGTCCGGGCATCCCGCCACCTCCCGGCTCACCCGAAGTCCGCCCGCCGCCGGTGGCGCGGAGGGCGTCGAGCAGCGCCTCCCTGCCCATGCCCCGCCAGGCCAGCACCAGGAACGGATCGTCGTCGAACGCCTCGGCCAGCAGGTAGAGCACGGCCGACAGGTGCTTGCACGGGAAGCCCCAGTCGGGGCAGGAGCAGGCCATGTCCAGGCCGCGCTCGCCGGGGAACAGCGGCAGCCCGCACCCGGAGAAGACCTCCTCGATCTCCTGCGGCATCTCCCCGGCGAGCAGCTTGGCGCGGTGGAGGGCCTGCGCGGCCAGCGCCTCGACCAGCCCCGCCCACTCGTCCGCGCCGTACGCCGTGATCCGCACGCTCACGTCGTACGGATCCGGGCGCGAGCCCTGCACCCGGGCCTTCACCAGGCCGGGACCGAGGTCGAGGTCGAGCACCTGGCCCCGCCGCGCGTACGCGCGCCCCCGGGTCAGCCGGCCCGCGTCGCAGACGTGCTCCAGGATGTCGATGAAGCGTCGCGACCACCACCGCTCGCCGATGGACCCCCGCTTCGAGCGCGCCTTGATGCCGCCCTCGACCCTGATGGGCCGCGCGGCCTCGAACCAGCCGTCCCGCCCGACCGGCATTCAGCTCACCGCCTCGGGGGACAGGCGGAACAGCTCGCGCAGCTCCGCCGTGGACAGCCCGGCGATCCAGTCCTCGCCCGTCCCGACGACGCTCTCGGCCAGGGCCTGCTTGCGCTCGATCATCTCGTCGATCCGCTCCTCCAGGGTCCCCGCGCAGATGAACTTCCTGACCTGCACGTTGCGGGTCTGCCCGATGCGGAACGCCCGGTCGGTGGCCTGGTTCTCCACGGCCGGGTTCCACCACCGGTCCACATGCACGACGTGACCGGCGGCGGTGAGGTTGAGCCCGGTGCCGGCGGCCTTGAGCGACAGCAGGAAGATCATCGGCTCGTCCTCGGTCTGGAACCGCTCCACCAGCGCGTCACGCGTCTTCTTCGGCAGCCCGCCGTGCAGCCACAGCACCGGGCGGTCGAGACGCGCCGCCAGGTAGGGCTGCAGCATCGAGCCGAACTCGGCGTACTGCGTGAAGACCAGGGCCTTGTCGCCCTCGCTGAGGATCTCCTCGGCCAGCTCCTCCAGCCGCGCCAGCTTCCCCGACCGGCCGGTCAGCCGGGAGCCGTCCTTGAGCAGGTGCGCGGGGTGGTTGCAGACCTGCTTGAGCCTGGTCATCGCCGCCAGGACGTTCCCCCGCCGCTCGATGCCCTCGCTGCCGGCGATCCTGTCCATCATGTCCTCGACCACCGCCTGGTAGAGGCTCGCCTGCTCGGGGGTGAGCGTGCACCAGACCTTCATCTCCATCTTGTCCGGCAGGTCGGAGATGATCGTCTTGTCGGTCTTGAGGCGCCGGAGCACGAACGGGCCCGTGGCCCGCTTGAGCGCGGCGGTCGCCGTCTCGTCGCCCCGCCGTTCGATCGGCTCCTGATAGCGGTCGCGGAAGGCCCTCGCCGATCCGAGCAGGCCGGGGTTGCAGAACTCCATGATCGACCACAGCTCGGCCAGATGGTTCTCGACCGGGGTGCCGGTCAGCGCCAGCCTCGTCCGCGCCGGCAGCGAGCGCACCGCCTGGGCCTGCCGGGCGGCGGCGTTCTTGACGGCCTGGGCCTCGTCGCAGACGACCCGGGCCCAGGTGAACCCGGCCAGGGCGTCGCGGTCGCGCAACGCCGTGCCGTACGTCGTGAGGACGAGGTCGGCCGCGGCGACCCGCTCGGCCAGTTCCTCGCCGCGCAGGCGGCTCGTGCCGTGATGGAGGTAGACGTCCAGCGAGGGCGCGAAGCGGGCGGCCTCCTTTTGCCAGTTGCTGAGCAGCGACATCGGGCACACCAGCAGCGTCGCCCCTACCTGCTCTCCTTGCTCGCGTTCGCGGAGAAGAAGGGACAATGTCTGAAGAGTCTTACCAAGTCCCATGTCGTCGGCAAGAATGCCGCCTAGTCCGATTTGGGACATGAAGCTGAGCCAGGCAAGACCGCGTTCCTGGTAGGGCCGCAGCGTGCCGTGGAAGGCGGCCGGGGTCGCGACGGGTTCGAGACGGCGGTCGGCCTCGCCGGACAGCAGGTCGCCGAGCAGGCCGTCGGCGTCCACCTCCACGAGCGGAAGCTCGTCGTCCCCGCCGTGGACCACCTCCTGGATGACCTCGCCGATCGTCATCTGACCGGAACCGCGGCGCTCCACCGCCTTCAGCGCGGCCCCGAGCTGCCGGGCGTCCAGCTCGACCCACTGCCCGCGCAGCCGGACCAGCGGCACCTTGAGCCGGGCCAGCTCGGCCAGCTCCGCCTCGCTGATCGTCTCGTCGCCGACGGCCAGCTCGGCCCGGAAGTCCACGAGCTGCGCCAGCCCGAACCCCTGGTCGGCGGCGGCGCCCGGCCCGGAGCGGGACCGCGCGGTGAGCTTCAGGCCGAGCCGGGCGCGGCCCGCCCACGCGGGCAGCTGCACGCCGAATCCGGCCGACTGGAGGAGGGGCGCGGCGTGCCGGAGGAAGTGGAAGGCCCCCTCCACGTCGAGGGCGACGTGCGCCGGCCGGGCCTCCCGGAGCGCGTCGTCGATCCTCGGGTAGAGACGGGCCGCCCGGCCCAGGCCGGCGAGCAGCGTCTCGTCCGGCCGCCCGGGCAGGCCGGGCACGGTCTCGCCCGCCCAGACGAGGGGAGCGGGCACGTAGAGGCTCGGGTCCTCGGCCGACTGGAGGGCGAACTCGACCCGCCACGCCCCTGCGCCCGCGTCGGCGTCCATGCGTGGTGCGGTATCCGCTCGGGCCGCGGCGTCGGCTGCCACCCCCGGGCTCGCGGTCGTCTCCTGGCCCGGCTGCTCGTCGGCCAGGAGGGGCTCGACGAGGCGGAAGCACACCTTGACCGGGCCGTCGAGCTGGTGGGCCGCCCTGAACCAGTCCTCCAGCGGCCGGGCCAGCGCCTCCGCCTCCTCCCGGCGTGCGCCGGGAAGGGCCGCCGTGTCCCCGGTGAGCGCCACCGTCCACCGGTCGGCCAGGGGGCTGCGCTGCCCGGGGCGGTGCCCGCCGAGCAGGCGTTCCGGCAGCGCCTGCCGTACGGCGGCGTCGGTCAGGCCCGCAAGCGCCTCGATCAGCACATGGGCGGACGGCCGCTCCTCGCCCACGGCCCGGCAGACCGGCGGCATGGCGGCGGCGAGCTCGCGGACGCGGTCGGCGTGCGCGCCGGTCAGCACCGGCCGCCAGCGCGCCGCGTAGCCGCCGTCCTCGGCGACGAGCTGGGGCAGCACCCGGCCGCGCCGCACCAGGTCGCGGGCGTGGGCGGCGACGATCGCGAGATAACGCAGGGACGGCCCGGCGGCGGGTGGCGGCTCGAACGCCCCCGTCAGCAGCCGCAGCGCGGGCCCCGGCTCGACCAGCAACGCGGGCACCCGCCACGGACTGATCCTCGGGCGGCGCGCGGTGATCCGCAGGCCGGTCTCCGGCGAGGAAGGGGACTCGCCGCCGAACTCGGCAGCAGCAGCACCGCCTCGCCGACACGGCCTTGCCCGCCGCCTCTGCCGCGGCGTCCCCCCAGCGCGGCAGTTCGGCGGCGAGGGTGCTCGCGGGAGCGGCGAAGGGGTGGGGACGGGCCCCGTCCCGCGAGGCCCGCCCGTCCCGTGACGCCGTTCGGTCCTGCGGTGCGGTGAAGGTGTCCGGGGCGGCCCTGTCCCGCGCCCGAGCCGGGGAGGGGTGCGGCTGCGAGCCGCCGGTCTCCTCCGCCCAGAGCACGAGTCTCCCGCCGTTCCAGGCGACATGGATCACGAGCACGCCGTTTCCTTCACTCTGAGTGCGAGCCGCCTACCGTCGCCGGCCGCGTGAATCACGAGCAGGCCGTCTCCCTCTGCCAATTCGGAACGCTAGCAGCGGAAACGGGGCTCCCGATCCGCTCCCGTCGGCACCTGTGGACGACGCCCCGTCGCCTGGCCGGAGCGGGACGGCGTCAGGCGCCGCGGCCCCGCTCGGGGTGCCCCGTGAAGCCGACCATTGTCGCCGGCCGTCGCCGGCGATCGTCGCGGCATCATCGGGTCCTGCTCGAAGCCATCCCGTCGGGCGGCGCGACGTACGGCGCGAACAGCTGGGCGGCGAGCTGGCGCACGCGGCCGGGTCACAGGCGGGCGATCCACTCCTGGCCCGTGAGCACGTCAGCACCCCTGGCCGGGAAGACGCGGTTGATCAGGAAGTCGTGCACGTCCGGCTCCCCGTCGGCGCAAGCGTCGCTGAGCACGGTCACGTGGTAGTCGCGGTCGGAGGCGTCGTAGAGGGTGGCGGCGATCATCGCTCCGGTGGCGACACCGGTCAGCACGATCGAGTCGATGTGCTGAGCGCGCAGGAGCCGATCGAGGTCGCTCGCCGCGAAGGCGCTGGCCCGGCGCTTGAGAACGACGGCCTCATCCGGCAACGGCTTGATACGCGGGTGCACGAGCGTCTCGGGGGAATCTTCGTGGAACAGCGTCCCCGCCCCGTGCAGGTCGCTGATCAACCGGTTTCCCGCTGCAACATCAAGGCCTGAGGCCCGCAGCCCGAAACGGATGAAGATCACTGGGATTCCGGCGGCTCTGGCCGCAGAGACAACCTTGTCCACAACGGGCAGCACGGCGGCGGCGAAGGGGTAGTTGTCCACGATGCCCGCCTGCATGTCGCCGACGATGAGTGCGGTGGTGGTCATGCGGTTTCCTTGTCTGTACGGCACGCCGACGGCCATCCTCCACGACCGTACCCTTGGGGCTGTTGTCGTTGATCTGGTACGACGATAGTGGGACAGATTCCTCATAAGGGCCATCGGCCGCGGCATAGGCGGCTTGGGCGCAGGCCGTGCTGTCAGGCTCTATCCACCACCGGTCCCTGACCCGCTCAAACCACGATGGCACGAGTGCCGAGCATCGCCCCGCCCTCCCGGCCCATAACGATCTGCCCCGACACCAGAGCCTGCCATGGGGCCTCCACTGTGAGGGTCTCGGGATCGATGGCGTGGGCGAGCTCAGCAGGAGGCCCCCCGAGGTGGGACCACACTCAGATCTCATTCGGCACCGACAAGGATCTCGCGGATTCGCGATCTTCGCGCCAGACCCTGCTTGCAGGCCCGGTCGTCCAGAGCGCCGGCATCCCCTTCCTGAGGGCTCGTCATCGCCCGGGCGTCACTCGGTGGGCGGGAGCCGTACGGCGGTGTAGCGGCGCAGGTCGTCGCCGTCGAGCGGAGTTCCGGGGAGGGGTGATCCCCGGTCGGCGCGCAGGCCGTCCAGCATGATCTCCACCACGCGTGCCATGGCCGGCTCGCCGGGCAGGGCCGGTGGCGTGTAGACGTTCAGGGTCATCAGGACGGCGATGTCGCCGGGGCCGACGTCGGCGCGCAGCGCGCCGTCCGCCTGCGCCCGTTCGATCATCCGCAGGACGGCGGCGATCACCCGCTGCCGCATCTCGTGCAGGTCGGGGCCGACGCGCATCCGCTGATGCAGGTGCGGTTCGAGCTTCGCCGGCAGCACGCCCAGCCGCAGCGCGACCGAGCCGCGCAGGAAACGGCACAGCGCGTGCCAGGCGTCCGGCTCCTCGCGCCAGGCCGTCTCCGCCAGGTCCACCAGGCGGCGCAGGCTCTCCTCGCCGACCGCCCGGAGCAACGCGTCCCGGTCCGGGAAGCGGCGGTAGAGCGTGCCGACGCCCACGCCGGCCCGGCGGGCGACCTCCTCCAGCGGCACGTCGACGCCCTGCTCCAGAAACAGTTCCTGGGCCGCGGCGACGATCAGGTCCCGGTTGCGGCGCGCGTCGGCGCGCAGCCCCTTCTCCACTGCCACCTCTCTTCGAGCGGGATCTGGACGATTTTCCTCCGGTTAGGATACCGTCGTTATGCGGAGGAAAACCTTCCGGTTAGGGGTATGTCATGAGCAGAGTGCTGATCTCGGGGGCCGGGATCGCGGGGCCGACGCTGGCCTACTGGCTGGCCGGGCACGGATTCCGGGTCACGGTCGTGGAACGCGGGGGAAAGCCGCGGTCCAGCGGCAACCCGGTGGACGTCAGGGGACCCGCCGTCCCGGTCGTGAAACGGATGGGCGTCCTGCCCCGGCTGCGCCAAGCCGCCACCGGCACGACGGGGGTCAGCTTCGTCGACGCGGCGGGCAGGCGGGTCGGCCGGATGGACATGCGCGCCGTGCAGCGGCCGGACGAGGTCGAGGTGCCGCGCGGCGACCTCGCGTCGATCCTGTACGAGGCGAGCCGCGACCGCGCCGAGTTCCTCTTCGACGACTCCATCACGGCGCTCGGCCAGGACGAGCACGGGGTGGACGTCACCTTCGAGAGCGCCGCACCCCGCCGCTTCGACCTGGTGATCGGAGCCGACGGCCTGCACTCGGTGACGCGGCGCCTGACGTTCCACCGGGAGACGGGGACGCCGCAGAGCGGGCTCGTGCGCCACATGGGCCTGTACGTCGCGACCACGCCGCTGGCGGACGGGGCGGCCGGAGCGGGCCGGGACGTTGTCATGCACAACACGCCCGGCAAGGCGATCGCCGTCAATCCCAAGCCCGCGGTCGCGTTCTTCCTCTACCGGAGCCCCGAGAAGCCCGGCTTCGACCACCGCGACAGCGAGCAGCACAAGCGGATGCTGATCGACGCCTTCGCGGACGTGTCCTGGCGGGCGCCGGAACTGCTCGAACACGTACGCGCCGCCGACGACCTCTACTTCGACTCGGTCAGCCAGGTGCGCCTGCCGCGGTGGTGGAAGGGCCGTGTCGCGCTCCTCGGCGACGCCGCCTCGTGCGTGTCGCTGTTCGGGGACGGTTCCACCCTGGCCATGGCGGGGGCGTTCACCCTCGCCGAGGCACTGGCCGCCCACCCTGGCGATCCCGGCGCGGCCTTCCGCGCGTACGAGGCCGCGCACCGGCGCCTGGTGGACCCCAAGCAGCGCAACGTCGCGCAGGCGTCGGCACTCCTTGTCCCCGCGACGCGAGGCGGCATCCTCGCCCGGAACCTGGCCACCCGCCTGTGGCCGCCGTGGCCGCCGCCACGCGGCTCAAGCACGCTCTCGCATGGTGAGCGAGGGCAAGAGCGAGGCGTGGTGAGCGAGGGCATGGGGTCGGCGGCGGGCCCGGCCGGCCACACAGGCCCAGCCGCCACCGGCGCCGAACCCGCGGGTCGTCCCCTCAGAGGCCGGACGTCCGCCAGGTGGCGCCGGCGGCGGTGACGGCGAAGGCCTCGTAGCCGTCCAGCTCCTCCACCCACTCCCGGCGGCGCCGCCCATGGCGAAGGCGCCGGTGGCGTGACGCGTCGGCCAGGGCGAGGTCCGGCCCGATCACCGTCACCGAGGCCAGCTCGGTCGCGGGCCTGCCGGTGTGGGGGTCGATGACGTGCGCTCCGCGCTCCGCCGTGCCCGAGGTGGCGACGGCGAGGTCGTTGCCCGACACCACGGCGGCCAGGTGTCCCGGGCGGAGCGGGTGGGCGACGCCGACCCGCCAGGAGCGGCCGGGGCCCGCCGAGCCGGACAGCCGCACGTCCCCGCCGCCGTTCACGCAGTGGTCCGGCACGCCCGCCTCGCGCAGCATGGCGGAGGCCCGTTCGACCGCCCATCCCTTGACGATGGCCGAAGGGTCGAGCCGGCCTCCGGGGTAGGCGGTGAAGTATCCGTGGGACCGGTCGCTCACCGATTCGCACATGCGGAGGATGTCGGCCACCTCCGGCGGGCAGTCGGCCGGCGTGATCTCGCCCCGGCCCAGCCGGCTGACCGGGCTGTCCGGCTTGTAGGTCGAGAAGACCTCGTCGACGTGGTGCAGCCACGCCACCGCCTCCGCGACACATGGTGCGGCGTCGTCCTGGTGACGTACGTCGAAGGAGAAGACGGTGCCCATCACGTGCTCGACGTGGCGGGTCACAGGCCGGCCTTGTCGAGCGCGCTCTGCAGGGAGCGGATGTACCCGTCGCTGGTGTAGGTGGCGCCGGAGACCGTGTCGATCTGGGCGGACTGCGCCGACAGCGCCTCCTCGTTGAGGATCGGGAGCGCCTCGTTGTTGATCTCAAGGTCGCGGCGGTTGTTCGCGGGAGCCACCGGCACCTTGATCCCGGCCAGCTTCCCGCCGGAGATCACGATCTGCACCTGCACGGGGCCCCAGCGGGTGTCGGCGGAGTCGCCGGTGACGGTCTTCTCGCCGCTGGTGGCGCCCGCGGTGGCGCCCTGCCCGGTCCACGCCGACCCGGAACCGGAGGAATCCGGGGAGCCCCCGCCGAAGCGGTCCCCATTCCCGTCGCCGAACTCGTCGTGGTCGTGGCCGAAGAATCCGTCGCCCGGCCCCTGCCCGCCCTGAACGCTGTCGCCGGAGTCCCCGCCCTGGGTGACGGCGGCCGGACGCTCGGCCAGCGGGGTCACCTCGTGCGGTTTGAACGACAGCAGCAGCACGAGACCGACGGCGGTCGCGAGCACGGCCAGTATGGCTCTGCGCATGGAACTCCCATCCAGGGCGATCAGAACTCGAACGATTCGTGGTGGATACGGCGCTTCGGCACCCCGGCGGCCCGCAGGGCGACGGTGACGGCGCTCGTCATCTCGGCCGGCCCGCAGACGTACGCCTCGTGGCCGGGCAGGTCGGGCACCAGCCCGGCGAGCGTCGCGGGCGTGAACGGGTCGCCGATCACGGCCCGGGGGCCGACGCAGTAGTGCAGGGTCGCGCCGCGCGCGGTGGCGATCTCCTCGAGCTCGGCGCGGAACACCAGGTCCCGTTCGCCCCGGGCACGGTAGAGGAGGGTCAGGTCGCCGGGGGCGGCCGGCACCGACTCGAACAGCGCGCGCAGCGGCGTGATGCCGACGCCGCCCGCGACGAGCAGCACCTTGCGCGCCCGGCGCCCGCTCGCGGTGAACGCGCCGTACGGCCCCTCGGCGAGCACCCGGGTGCCGGGCCGCAGGCCGGCCAGAGAGCGGCTCTGGTCGCCCAGGTCCTTCACCGTGATCCGCATCTCGCTCGCGCCGGGCGGGGCGGACAGCGAGTACGGGTTGGGGGACCACCACAGGTCCCTGGTCAGGAACCGCCAGCGGAAGAACTGGCCGGGCTCGGCCCGCAGCCGGTCCAGGCGCCGCCCGGTGACGTACACGGAGACGACCCCCGGAGCCTCCGGCACCACCCGGGAGACCCTCAGGCGGTGCCGTACGGCCAGCCGCACGGGCGTGAGGAAGCGATACCACACGATCAGCGCCGCGACCCCCCAGTAGAGGACGTACCAGGACGTGCGGGCGACCGGGGCCACGGCGAACTCCGCGCCCGTGGCGAGCTGGTGCCCGAAGGCCAGCCACGCCGCCAGATAGGTGTAGAAGTGCAGGTGGAACCAGGTCTCGTAGCGCAGCTTCGGGCGGATCCTCCGAGCGGAGACGACACCGACGCCCACCAGGAGCAGCAGTGCGACGGTGGCCTTGAGCACGTCGGGATAGGTGAGGTTGAGCGTCACCGTCTCGCTCACCACGTCGGTGCGGTCGGTCAGCGCGTAGCCCCAGATGATCAGCAGCATGTGCGCCACCGCCAGGCCCACGACGTAGCGGCCGCCCATCGAGTGCCACCGGGCGAGCCGGTCGGACCCGACACCGCGTTCCAGCGCCGGGACCCGGGCCATCAGCGCCAGCAGCACGGCGATCGCGTATCCGGCGAGCAGCCCGGTGATGCGCCCCGCGTTCGTCAGCCAGTCGTCGAAGCCCGCGACGCTGGGCGTGTTCGCCCACCACATGCCGATGACCGCGACCACGCCCGCGGCGATGAGCGCCAGGACGACCTCGGGCCGGGCGCGCGCGCTCCGTCGCGGCGGATGCGCGTGCCCGGTCGTCACCGCGGTCCCCGGGAAAGTGGTGGTCACGGATGTCCTCGTCGTCATCACGCGACCCACCGTGCCAACCGAACCTCTTGTTTTCCTATGAACCGGGACGATTGCGGACCATTCATAGGATTCTCTGAGGCGGCTCACAGGGTAGGCCCGGTGAGCGGGGAGGACCCTGTAACCATCATGCGTAAGACTTCGAACGACCAGCCCGGTCTGGTCCGCCCCGACGGAAACCCCGTACGCGTCCTCGTGGTCGACGACGAACCGGACCTCGTCGAGGTCCTCGCCGCAGTGCTGAAGTACGAGGGATGGGAGGTGCGCACGGCTGGCGACGGGACGTCGGCCGTGCAGGAGGCACGGGAGTTCCAGCCCGACGCGGTGCTGCTGGACGTGATGCTGCCCGACTTCGACGGGCTGGAGGTGCTGCGCCGCCTGCGTGCCGAGGCCCCGGACGTGTGCGTGCTGTTCCTGACCGCGCGTGACGCGGTGGAGGACCGCATCGCGGGCATCACGGCGGGCGGGGACGACTACGTGACCAAACCGTTCAGCCTGGAGGAGGTGCTCGCCCGGCTGCGCGGGCTGCTGCGCCGCGCCGGCATGGCGCGCAGCGCCGAGGGCGACCGGCTGGTGGTGGGCGACCTGATGATGGACGAGGACGCCCGCGAGGTGACCCGGGACGGGGAGCTGGTCGAGCTCACGCCGACCGAGTTCGAGTTGCTGCGCTTCCTCATGCGCAACCCCCGGCGTGTGCTGAGCAAGGCGCAGATCCTCGACCGCGTCTGGTCGTACGACTTCGGCGGGCAGGCGCACGTGGTCGAGCTGTACATCAGCTACCTGCGCAAGAAGATCGACGCCGGCCGCAGGCCGCTGATCCACACGGTGCGGGGCGTGGGATACGTCCTGCGGCCGTGACCGTTCCGCCGCGCCTGGCCGCGCCGCGCCGGCGCCGCCTCCTTCGCCTGGTGCCCACGACGCTGCGGGCCCGCCTGGTGGTGGGCACGCTGGTGCTGCTCGTGCTCGCCTGCGCCGCGGCCGGAGCGGCCTCGTCCCTCCTGCTCGAACGGTTCATGGTCGAACGGCTGGACCAGCAGCTGTCCGTGACGGCCGGGCGGTTCGCGGCGAGCCTGGTCCACGAGGAGCACGAGCACGGGTATCCGCGCAATCCGTACGGCGAGCGCGGGGACTCGCGCGGGCAGGCGACCGGCACGCTGGGCGCGTTCGTCCGGGACGGCGAGGTGGGCGCCGCGGTGGTGGGCCGGGCCGACCCGGTCCTGTCGGCCGCGGACCGGAAGGCGCTGGCGGCCGTCCCGGCCGACGGGCTCGGGCACCCGGTGGAACTGTCCTCGGGCGGCCTCGGCGACTACCGGGTGACGGGCGTCCGCGATCCCGACGGGGATCTGCTCGTCACCGGCCTGCCGCTGGACGACGTGCACGCCACCGTGCGGCGCCTGCAGATCGCCGAGATCGGGGTGTTCGCCGTCGTCGTACTCGTGACCGGGATCGCCGGGGCCGTCTGGGTGAGGCTGTCGCTGCGCCCGCTCGACCGGGTCGCGGCCACGGCCCGGCGCGTGGCCCGCCTGCCGCTCGCCGACGGCGAGGTGGCGCTGCCCGAGGGGGTGCCCGACGAGGACCCCCGCACCGAGATCGGCCAGGTGGGGGAGGCCTTCAACCGCATGCTCGGTCACGTGGGCCGGGCCCTCGCCCACCGCCACGCCAGCGAGCAGCGGATGCGCACCTTCGCCGCCGACGCCAGCCACGAACTGCGCACCCCGCTCGCCACCGTCCGCGCCCACGTCCAGCTCGCCCGGCGCGACGAGGAGGCCGTCCCCGGCGCCGTACGGCACGCCCTGGAGCGCATCGACGCCGAGTCGGCCCGCATGGGCACGCTCGTGGACGACCTGCTGCTGCTGACCCGGCTCGACGCCGGCCGCCCGCTGGCGCGCGAGGAGGTCGACCTGACCCGCCTGGCCATCGACGCCACCGGCGACGCCCGCGCCTACGGGCCCGACCACCGCTGGAGACTCGACCTGCCCGAGGAGCCGGTCACGGTGCCCGGCGACCCCGACCGGCTCCACCAGGTGGTGGCCAACCTGCTGGGCAACGCCCGTGCGCACACCCCGCCCGGCACGACCGTGACCGTGGCCTTGCGTGTGCCCGGCCCGGACAAGGCGGAGCTGACCGTGACCGACGACGGCCCCGGCATCCCCGGGGACCTGCAGGGCGAGATCTTCGAACGGTTCGTCCGCGCGGACAAGGCCCGCACCCGGGCCTTGGGCGGCAGCGGCCTTGGGCTCGCGATCGTCAAGGCGGTGGTGGCCGCGCACGGCGGCACCGTCGACGTCGAGAGTCGTCCCGGCCGTACGGCGTTCCGCGTGGTGCTGCCCGCCGGCCCTGTGGAGTCGGGCAAAGAGCTTCTCGATTGATCCGGACCGTGATGATCGGTTCCGGTAGTGTCGCCCCCGTCCGATACGGGGAGAGGGACATGGCGGGGTTACGGGCGCTTCGTACCGACGATCCGCGGCAGGTGGGCCTCTACCGGCTGGTCGGCCTGCTCGGCGAGGGCGGCCAGGGGACCGTCTACCAGGGCCTGGCCCCGAGCGGTGAGCCGGTGGCGGTGAAACTGCTGCACGCGCGGTTCGCCGGCGACGACCGGGCGCGTGCCCGGTTCGCGGCCGAGCTGGACCACGCGCGCAGGGTCGCGGCGTTCTGCACGGCCCGGGTGCTGGACGCCGACGTGGCGGGGGATCGTCCCTACATCGTCAGCGAGTTCGTGGCGGGGCCGTCGCTGGCTGAGGTGATCGCCTCGGGCGGGCCGGTGCGGGGCAGCGGGCTGGAGCGGCTGGCGATCGCGACGGTGACCGCGCTGGCGGCGATCCACGAGGCCGGCGTGGTGCACAGGGATTTCAAGCCGGGCAACGTGATCATGGGCGCGGACGGGCCGCGGGTGATCGACTTCGGGATCGCGCGGGCGCTGGACGCCACCGGCACCATGTCCAGCGTGGTCGTGGGCACCCCCGCCTACATGGCGCCCGAGCAGATCGCGGGGCAGGCGGTCGGTCCTGCCGCCGACGTCTTCGCCTGGGCCTGCACGATGGCCTACGCCGCGAATGGGGCCACCCCGTTCGGGCAGGACTCCATCCCTGCGGTCATGCATCGCATCCTGCACGCCGACCCCGACCTGGGCCCCCTCGACGGCGCACTGACCGGCCCGTTGCGCGAGATCCTCACCGCCTGCCTGGCCAAGGACCCCGGCCGCCGCCCCTCCGCCCGGCAGATCCTGCTGAGCCTCCTCGGCGCCGGCCATCCCGCCGACACCCTGCTCGAAGAAGGCGCCCGCGCCGCCGCCCGCTCCGGTCCCGCCGCCACGCCGCCGCCGTACGACGGGACGCGGCCCTCCGATGTCCCGCCGCCGCGCACGCTGCCGCCGTCCTCCGCGTCCCCGGCCGCCGCCGGCCCGCGGCCTCCCGCCGGCCGGGTACGCGGCGCGCCGCCGATGATCGTCGCGGCGGTGCTGGCGCTGGGCGGGTTCACGATGCTTCTGGACGGCACCATGATGGGAACGGCCCTGCCCACGATCTGGAGGGACTTGGGGGGGTCGTACGAGGGCGCGCAATGGGTGATCACCGCCTACCTGCCGGCCTCGACGATGATCATTCCCGTCACGGGATGGCTGGCTCAGCGGTTCGGGGCGAAGGCGGTGTGGATCACCGCGCTCGTCCTGTCGTTGGCCGGCTCGGTCCTGTGCGGGCTGGCCTGGTCGCTCGGCGCCCTCATCGCCTTCCGGGTGCTGCAGGGACTCGGCGCCGGAATGATCCTCCCGCTGAGCCGCATCCTCGCCGTGGAGGTCGCCGGCCGCGAACGGCTCGGCCGGGCCATGGCCCTGATCGCGGCGGCCGTGCAGGTGGCGCCCATCGCCGGCCCGCCGTCGCGGGAGTGGTCGTCGACGTGCTGTCGTGGCGGTGGATCTCCCTGCTCGGCGTCCCCCTGCTGCTGCTGACGAGCCTTCTGTCCGCCGTGATCCCCTCCTCGGCACCCGACCCGGCGGCCACCGGGCGGATCGACATGGGCGGGCTGATCTGCCTGAGCGGCGGGCTGACCGCGGTCGTCTTCGGATTGAGTCAGGTCGGCGGGCCCGCCTCGGTCGCCACGCTCCAGGTCGCACTCCCCCTGACGGCAGGGTGGGGCTGCTCGCTGCCTACGCGGGGTGGGCGGCCAGGTCCACCAGGCCGCGGGTGGTGGACGTGCGCCTGTTCCGCGACCGCGCGTTCGCCGCCTCGGCCTCCGCGTCGCTGCTCCACCACTTCGTCTTCGCGGCGGCGTTCTTGGTGCCGCTGTACCTCCAGACCGCAGGCGGCCTGTCGGCGTTGCAGGCCGGGTGGATCTTCGCCGCACAGGGGGTGGGCACGCTCGTCGCGGTGCTCCCGGCCGGCTGGCTCGCCGACGTCTCCCGCAACGCGCGCCTGCCGGTCCTCGCCGGCCTCGCCCTGGTCGCGGCCGGCACGCTTCCCTTCGCCCTCGCCCCGGCGCCCTCGGATCTGACGCTGATGCTGGTCGCGGCACTGTTCGTCCGGGGCGTCGGGCTCGCGTTCGTGGGCACGCCCCTGATGGCGAGTCTCTACCAGTCGCTGCCGGATGCGCAGGTTCCGGCGGCGACGACGGCGAACGCCATGGGCCTGCAGTTCGGCGGCGCCGCGGGGACGGCGATGACGGCGGTGGTGCTGGGGTGGTTCGCCGTCTCCGGCACCTGGAGTTCGGGATACCGCCCGGCGTTCTGGGTGACGCTGGTGGTCGTCGCGCTCACCGTGGTCCCCGTCTTGTTCCTGCCGGCGCGCGGCCCCGCCGGACGGGCTCCTGACCTCGACCGCAATCCAAAGGGTGCTGTCGAGGGGGTGCTGTGAAACAAATGTTGCATATGAGGAATACTTAGTCGTTGGGGGGGCAGGGGGGTCTTTCTGAGCGGAGGTCCCTCCGCGACAAGAGAGGTGTGCAATGACCGCGACCGCTACCGAGCGCCGCACTGCTGACGGGCTTACCCACCCATGGCCGGATGACCGCTACGAGGTCAGGTGCGACAGGGAGAGCCCGTTCACCGGTAGCCGTGACCGTTACCACTACGCCAAGAACGCCGTGGAGTCGGCGAAGGCACTGGAGAGAGCGGGACTGGCCCGCCGCGTTGTGGTCGTCAGGCTGGCGGACGAGACCGTCATCTACGACCGTGTCGGCGACGTGAACCTGCCTCCCGAGGCGTGGTGATCCCGTAAGTCACGACGTGACATGTCCGGTCGCGTCCCGTTCGTATAACGCAAGACGACGATCCCCCGGGAGTGTGTCCCGGGGGATCGTCTTGTAGGCGTGGCTGGTTGCCGCCGCGCGGGGTGTCAGACGGGCGTGCAGGTGATGCTGGGAGCTCTGTCGCCGCGCCCGCTGGTCATGAGGCCGAAGGCGGTCGAGCCGCCCATCGGAATGTCGCCGTTGTAGCTCTCGTTGCCGAACGCGTAGATGCCCGGCAGGCCGATCACAGGAAGCGACACGGCTCCCCCTACCTGGGTGACGACGGTGCCGTCGGTGTATCGCAACGACACGCGCCAGCCCTTGATCGCCGACGACCCGCTGTTGCGCACGGTCACCTGTGCGATCGCGCCGTGGCTCTGCGAACCGCCCCACACGGTGGTGATCGTGTAGGTCGCCGTGCAGCCGATCGAGTCCGCGGCCGCAGGGGCGGCCGTGAGCCCCGCGGCCGCCAGGACCAGGGCCGCCGTGGCGATCGTCTTCCTGATCATCGATCTCACCCTTTCTCGGCGCTGACGTGGATGCCCGCCTTCCCCGGAGAGGGGTCCGTCCGGGGAAGGCGGGCGACTCGGGCGAGCCCGGGAGCGCGGGCTACGCGGGGGTGCAGGTGACGGTCGAGGGAGCGGTGCCCGAGCCGGTGCCGGTGAAGCCGAAGCTCGTGGTGGCGCCGGGGCTCAGGCTGCCGTTCCAGGACAGGTTCTTCACCGTGACGTTCGACCCGCTCTGGCTGACGGTGCCGCTCCACAACTGGGAGACGGTCTGGCCGTTCGGGAACGACCAGGCCACCGTCCAGCCGGAGACGGCCGAGGTGCCGGAGTTGCGTACGGTGACGTCCGCCTGGAAGCCGCCCTGCCACGAGTTGGTGACCTTGTACGTCGCGGTGCAGGCCTTGCCCGTCACCGGCGACGGGCTGGGCGACGGCGAGGCCGACGGGCTGGCCGAGGGCGACGGGGACGCGGACGGCGAGACCGAGGGGCTGGGCGAGGGGGACGGCTCGGTCCCGGGCGCGTTGCCCCAGATCTTGGTCGATCCCGAGTACAGCGTCATGTTCTGCACCGTCACCGGCGTGGACGGCGTAGTGGACACCCCGGTGTACGACCAGTCGTTCGACGGGTCCCACGCACCCGAGCTGGCGATGCGGAACTGCACCTCACGCCGCGACTCCGACTGTCCCTGCGGGGCGATGACCTGGCCGGAGCAGTCGATCGTGACGTAGTAGACCTTGCCGGAGAACTGCGTGGGCCCGGTCGGCGGCTTGCACTGGTTGTAGTTGGCCGTCAGCGTGATCTGGCTCGGCGTGGTGTCGCCGTCGAGGGTGAAGTAGTAGCGGAACGACCCGTCGGTCAGCGCGCGGGCGGGCCAGGCCGAGTGGTTGTAGACCAGCGTCTTGATCTCGGTGAAGTTCTGGCCGGTGGCGTTGAGCGCCGCCTGGAGGTAGATCTCCGGGCCGTCGGGGGTCTCCGCGACCGGGAAGTTCGCCAGCGGCGTGCCGCCGTACTCCTTGTACAGCCGCACGAGCGCGCTGGTGAAGCCGGCGTTGTAGTCGGTGGCGACCTCGTTCATCGTGTAGTCGGCCCGGCTGTCGGTGTAGGCGTCGTCGGCCGACTTGGGGCCGCCGACCAGCGCGCCGTACAGGATGTGCCGGCTCTGCTCCGGCTCGCCGTTCAGGTTGTTGGTCCAGGTGCCGTGCGCGGTGCGGTGGTGCGGGTTGCGCGGCGGGTTGGTGCCGAAGCCGATCTCGTACGACGACTTGCGCGGGTTGTCGCCGAGCGCGTAGTTGATCTGCCGCACGGCGAAGTCGTGGTAGCGGGCCTTGCGGGTGGCGTCGGTCAGCCAGTCGCTGTAGTAGAGCGCGACGAACGCGGTGTTGGCGGCGTAGCGGAGCGAGCCCCACGAGTCGAGCACGGCCTGGCCGCCGGGGGAGTAGTTCACCCTCTGCCCGTTCACGCCGACCGTCCACCAGTCGAGCCACCGGTTCGCGTCGTCGGCGTACTGCTGCTTGCCGGTCAGCTTGGCCAGCAGGGCGTAGCAGCCGTACGACTTGTCGTCCCAGGCGATCGTCCACTTGTACGACTTGGTGGTCGACTGCGGCTCGGTGCCGAGGTTGGCGTAGTACGACTCGGCCTTGGCGAGGTAGGAGGAGTCCTGGGTGGCGCGGTAGAGCCAGATGGCGCCCCACACCAGCTCGTCGTTGTAGCCGCTCCAGGACTTGTAGAAGTTGGCCGCGTCGGTGATGCAGTCGCTGTACTTGCCCCGCACGGTGTCGGCGAACGTGTACAGCTGCTTGGCGTGGGTGAGGAGCTTGTCGGCGTACGCCGGGTCGGTGGGCCGGAAGACGATCGAGGAGGCCGCCATCGCGGCCGCCGTCTCACCGGCCAGGTCGGATCCGCCGCACGAGGAGTCGATCTTGTACGAGGGCCTGCTCATCGGCAGCACCTCGGCCGCCCCCCACCAGGCGTGGTCGGCGTTGCCGCTGCCGACCTGGCCGTACAGCACGTTGGGGGAGGGGTGCGCCTTGACGAAGTAGTCGTTGACGAAGCGCAGGCTGTTCAGCAGGTAGGTGAGCTGCCCGGACGAGGCGTAGGCGTCGCGGTAGTCCACCGCGCCCCACGCGAGCATCGTCGCGCTGAACGCCATCGGCAGGCCGAACTTGACGTGGTCGCCGGCGTCGTACCAGCCGCCGGTCAGGTCCAGACCGGCGTCCTTGCCGTCGTTCAGCGCCGAGTCGCCGCGCCAGGTGACGCGGTTGGTGGACGGCAGCGTGCCGGACTGCTGGGCCTCGTAGAAGAAGAGCGACTTCTGCAACGCCTCGCCGTAGTTGAACGCCGGGGCCGCGGAAGCCGACTGCGGGACAGCGGCCGGGACGACCGCCGTGGAGATGATCAGCGCCGCCAGTGCAGGGAACGTACGCCGCATGAAGGTGTGCCTCACATAGGTGGGGGGTCGGGGGCGCGGCGGCGGGTCGAGGCGCCGCCGCGCCCCGGCTTACTCGGTCGTGTCCTGCCGGGACACTTCCTGGGGGTGCGGTGAAGGGTCAGGCGACACCGCACCCCGGCTTACGGGGCGTGCTCAGCCGTTGGGGAAGAGCAGGCCGTACTGTCCGAGCGCGGTGGCCACGTCGGTCTGCGCCCAGAAGCGGTGGTAGCGGAAGACCGGCGCCGATCCGCCGTTCAGGTACGACTGGACCTTCGGCCAGTCCGGGTCGTTCTTGTACCAGGACCGGATGGAGATGAAGGTCGAGTTGCTGTTGATCGGGTCGCCGTTCGGCATCTTGCCGCTCCAGCCGGACGGGACGTAGATCGGGTCGTCGAGGCGGTTGTAGTCGGCCTTGGTCTCGTTGACCGACACGCCCTTGGCGTCCTGGTTGTTCTTCCAGATGCCGTCGAGCAGCGCCTTGGCCGTGCTCTTGGCCTGGGCGTTGCCCGACTTGGCCGCGTAGAACATCAGCGTCTTGGCGTACGAACCGGCCACGCCGATGTCGTCGGTGTAGTCGGCGATGGTCACGTGCAGGCCGGTGTTGGCCGGCGGCATGCCCGTGCCGCTGAAGCTGGCGTCCGGCTGGCCGGTCCACCGCAGCGTCGACGGGATCTGGAAGGTGCCGTCGGAGTTGATCGTGGTGCCGGCCAGCGCCCAGGCGACCCACTTGTCGAGGATGCTCTTGGCGTCGGCGTTGCCCGTGGCGTAGTAGTACTCGGCCACGCGCTCCATCGACCACGCCTGGAAGCCGAACCACTGGTTGGACGGCGGGTCGTGGTAGACCGGCTGCCAGTCATAGGCCATGCCGAAGAACTTCGGCAGCCCCGACGGCGGGGCGGCGTAGTGGCCCTCCCAGCTGTTGGTCGCGCCACCGGCGATGCCGCCCTCGGCCGACTGCAGCCACTTGTAGAACTGCAGCTGGCGGGTGAGGCTGGTCGACCAGTCGGTGACCGCGGTCGCGCCCTTGGGCTTCAGCGCGCTGACGTTCGACAGCGCCCAGGCCGCCATCGGGTTCTGGTAGCCCGAGTGGTTGTGGCTGGAACCGATGCGCCAGGCCCAGCCGGCCGACGTGTCGTACGCGCCGCCCCAGGCGTAGTACCAGGACAGCAGGTAGTTCGACGCGTTCTTGCCGGTGCCCGCCGGGCAGGAGGTGCTGGTGCAGTTCGGCTGCTTGAAGTACTTGTCGTACATCGAGTAGCGCAGGTAGTCACCCATCTTCGCGGCGTTGGCCACCGCGGTGGAGATCTGCGACTGCTTGCCCTGCTCGGTCGCCCAGGTCAGCGCCCAGTAGGCGGCCTGGACGGCGCGGGCGTCGGCGTCCGGCGCGTTGGTGTACTTCCACTGCTTGGCGTAGCTGCTGTCGCCGGTGAACAGGTCGAGGTACCCGTTCGGGCCGCCGAACTTGAAGGTGTCGCACGACGGCTGAGGGATGGTCTCGAAGACCGACTCCTCGGGCCCGCGCTGGTAGGTGTTGATGTACGCCGGCTTGGTGGTGCCGTCGCCGCAGCGGCCGTAGCCGTAGACGTTGTCGACGTCCAGCAGCCAGTGCATACCGTAGATGTCGGAGGTGCCGTAGGCGGACTTCAGCTCGCCCGCGATCGGGTCGCTGCCGACGCTGACGCTGTTGTCCAGCTTCGACGGGTACTGGCTGATGTCGTTCCACTCACCCGCGTACGTCGCCGGCTTGCTGGCGTCGTACTTGTCGTTGGTGGGCTGGTCGGCGTGCGACGGGATGATGTACTTCTCCATCGTCGTCCACGCGGTGTTGAACTTCGTCCAGTCACCGGTGATCTTGCCGTACATCGCCTCCAGCCACAGGTAGTAGCTGAACGCCTCGGACGTCGTCTCGTGGCCCTGGTCGGGAGCCTCCACGAGCAGCGTCTCGACCGAGTGGTACGGCACGCCCTGCGGCGAGAAGTACCCGTTGGCCGGGTCGTGGATCTTGTTGTACATCGTCATGAAGTTGTTGATGTACTGGTTGTTCCCCGGCGAGGGGCTCGTCGACGGCGACGCGGAGGGCGACGCCGAAGGCGAGGCGGAGGGGGACGCCGAGGGGGACGCCGAGGGCGACGCGGACGGGGACGCGGACGGGCTGACCGAGGGGCTCGGGGACGGGCTGACGGTCGCCCCACAGGTCACGCCGTTGATGGAGAACGAGGCGGGCTTGCCGTTGCTGCCCGACCACGTTCCCTGGAACCCGATGTTGGTCGTGGCGCCGGTGCCGAGGTTCCCGTTCCACGACATGTTCGTGGCGGTGACGGTGGCGCCGCTCTGGCTCCAGTTCGCCGACCAGCCGTTCGACAGCTTCTGCCCGTTGGGGAAGTCGAACTTGAGGGTCCAGTTGCTGATCGGGTCGCCCAGGTTCTTGATGTCCAGGCTGGCCGTGAAGCCGCCCGATCCGGAACCCCAGGAGTTGAGCGCGTATTGGACGTCGCAGGCCACGGCGGCGGACGCGGGAGTCTGCGCCAGCCCGACGAGGAGGCCGCCCGACACGGAGGCGGCCGCCAGCAGGGCGAGCCGTCTCCGCGATCGTGGGAGCGCTCCCGTACTCAGAGCTCTCGTTCGCATTTGAGGAGGGTCTCCAAAAGTGGGTTGGGGGTGGGAGCATCGGGTGAAGAAATGCCAGGTGGCGGATTCCGTGGCCGATGCGGGCAAGGGTGGATCTGAACCGATACGATGGGAGCGCTCCCACCACAGGATTGTGGATTGGACCCCCGGTATGTCAATGACGGGTTGCCGAGACCTCACGCGGTGACGCCCTCGGGCGGTGAGCCGGGGCCCCTTGCTGGCCTTTTGCCCGCCTACGGCGGATGTGGCACTGATTCATAACTGAAACTTTCATCTGTAACAGCCTGGCCGTTCACCCCGGCGAGGCCCGTGGTTAGGGCTCTCGGCTGCGGGTAGGCGCTTCCCAACCCTGGAAGGGAGGCAGGCCATGACCATCCAGAAGGAGTCGCCGTCCACGGGCGAACTCGTCCGCCGGCTGTCCGAGGACGTTTCCCGGCTGATCCGCGACGAACTGCGGCTGGCGCGGCTGGAAATGACTCGCAAGGGCAAACGCGCGGGCATGGGCGCGGGCCTGCTCGGCGCCGCGGGTCTGATCGCGTTCTACGGCGGAGGAGCCCTCGTGGCCACGGCGATCCTGGCGCTCGCGCTGGTGCTGCCGGCCTGGGCCAGCGCCCTGATCATAGGCGCCGCGCTGCTGGCGCTCGCCGGGCTGATCGCCCTGGTGGGCAAGGAGCAGGTGTCCCGGGCGGCGCGCCCACTCCCGACGAGGCGATGCGCAGCCTCAAAGCAGACATCGACGTCATGAAGGAGAGTGCGCGCAGATGACCGAGACCGACCCCGGAGCGGCCCGGCCGAACGCCGGGACCGTGGGTGTGCACAGACAGGACGTGTCCGAGCCGGTCACCGAGCCGGAGTCGCTGAACGCCGTACGGCAGTCGCGGCCCGGTCCCGAGCCCGTCGCCGCGGCCCGGGACACCGAGACCGGACGGGAACACGAGGAGAAGGGGCACGACGAGATCGCCGAGGTCCGCCAGGAGATCGAGCGGACCCGCGACCATCTCGGCGACACTATCGAGGCCCTGGCCGCCAAGGCCGACGTGAAGGGGCGGGTGCAGGAACGCGTGCACGCGACGACCGCGGCCGCGCGGACCAGGGTGGCCGGTGTCACCGGGCGCGTACGCGAGGCGACGCCGGAGCCGCTGCGCGGAGCCGCCGGCAAGGTCGGCGAGCAGGCGAAGCGCCGTTCCGGCCTGATCGCCGCCGCCGGAGCCGCGGGCACCGCGCTGCTGCTGCTCCGCCGGATCACCCGGAGCCAGGGCCGTACGGCGAGGCCCGGCGTGTCCGGCATGCTCCAGAAGCCGGGCATCTCCGGCAAGGCAGGCACGCGGGGGATCCGCGGCCTCGGCAGCGCACGCATGGGCAGGGGGATGTTCGGCACCTCCGGCAAGATCGGCATGCCGCGTGGCGGTGCCCGCACGTTCGGCGCCAGGAGCAGGTTCGGCGGCATTGGCCCGCTCGGCGGCAAGGGGACGTTCGGCGGGAAGAGAACGCGTGGCATGAGCATGTTCGGCCGCAAGGGCATGTTCGGCGGGACGAGCATGCGCGGCATGTTCGGCCGGTCCGGCATGTTCGGCGGTCGCCGGATGTTCCCGCAGGCACGTCGCACGCTCATGCGGAGGTTCGCGCACCGATGACCGACCCCGAGGACGAGCAGGGGCCGCTGGAGAGGCTGTCGCGCCGCGACTGGATCGGAGTCGTCAAGCGCACGGCCAAGGAGTTCAAGGAGGACAACGTCCCCGACTGGGCGGCCTCGCTGACGTACTACGCCGTCCTTTCGATCTTCCCCGGGCTCATCGTGCTGGTGTCGATACTCGGCCTGCTGGGGCAGAGCGCCACCGACCCGCTGCTCGGGAACATCAAGTCACTGACGCCGGGGCCGGTCCAGCAGATGCTGCAGACCGGCCTCGCCAACGTCCAGGAGCACCAGGGCACCGCCGGGGTGTTCGCCGTCACGGGTCTGCTGCTCGCGCTGTGGGCGGCCTCCGGCTACATGGGAGCGTTCATCCGGGCGACCAACGCGATCTTCGATATCCGCGAGGGCCGTCCGTTCTGGAAGGTGACCCCGCTCCGGGTGGGGCTGACGCTCCTGTTGGTGATCCTGATGGCGGCCTCCGTGCTCGCCGTCACCTTCACCGGTCGCCTCGCCGAGATCGCGGGGAACCTGCTCGGCCTCGGGCCCGCCGCGGTGACGGTCTGGGGCATCGTGAAGTGGCCGGTCCTCGTGCTGCTCGCGGCGGGAATGATCACCCTGCTCTACTACGCCGCGCCCAACGTCCGCCAGCCCGGCGTGCGGTGGCTCAGCCCCGGCAGCCTGTTCGCCGTCGTGGCCTGGGTCGTGGTGTCCGCCGGCTTCGGGCTGTACGTCGCGCGGTTCGGCTCCTACAACAAGACGTACGGCACGCTCGCGGCCGTGGTCGTCTTCCTCATCTGGCTGTGGCTGTCGAACCTCGTCATCCTCAGCGGCGCGGAACTCGACGCCGAGCTCCAGCGCGGCCGGAGGATCGCCGAGGGCGAGTCCCCCGCGGAGCCGTACGTCGACCCCCGTGATCCCCCGAAGAACCCCGAGCCCGAGGAAGGGCTGAGCGAGGTTCCCGAGCCCCGGCGCGAAGAGCGCCAGGAAGCCGACGCGCCGTAGGCGGTGCGCCCGCGGTATCGAAGCCCCCGACCGAGAGATATCTGAGAGAGGCCCGGCCCGTGCCGGGCCTCTCTCATGACCGCGGCGCCGGTGTCCGGCCGTCGTCCGCGCCGGACGGGGTGGCCGTGGTGGTGGACGGGGCGGCGTTGCGGCGAGCGCGCAGCGCGCGGACCCTGCCCCGGCTCGCGCACGCGGGGGACGGGCACCAGCGCCGGCGCCCCGGCGGGTCGACGAAGACGCCCCTGCAGTCGGGTTCGGGGCAGCTCTTCAGGGCCAGCCGGTCGGAGCCGGTCATGTGGTCCACCGCCTGGCGGGCGATCCGGGCCAGGGCGTGCGCCGTGGTCGCCGGGGGCTCGCGCCGCAGCCGGTCGTCCGCGCTGAGCCGGACGGGGTCGTCGTGCTCGCCGAGGAAGGCGGCCAGGTGGGCCACGGCGTCCGCCGGTGGCGGCCGCTCCTCGACGGTGGCCAGCGCGAGCGTACGCAGCGCCTCCCGCAGCGCCCACGTGCGGTGCAGGTCGTCCTGGCCGGGTGGCCGGGCCGGGGACAGCTCGCACCGCTCCAGCCATTCCGCCAGGCGGGCGGGAGTGGCCAGCCGTTCGACCGGCGCCGCGCTGAACGTGCGGCCTGTGGTGGCGAGCAGGTTCAACCAGACGGCGCCGCAGTCGAAGCGGAAGGCGAGCTTGTCGTCATTGGTCACGAGACCAGGGTAACGCTTCAGCCGTTACATCCACTACAGTCCTCCTCGTAACGCCCAAAGCGTTACGTCCATGAGGAGTGGGACATGACGACGAGGCAGGCGCCGCCGGAGCGGCTGACATGGACCCGGCCGGACCGCGAGGAGGGATGCCGGCTGCTCGGTCTCCTGCGCGACGAGGCGCTCGGCGACGCGGAGCGGGAGTCCGGACGATGACGGCGACCGTCCGCACCGTGCTCGGGGACGTACCACCCGAGGACCTTGGGGTCTGTGACTCCCACGACCATCTGTTCTTCGCCTCGCCGGCCCTGCCCGGTCAGGAGCTGGACGACGCCGGGGCCGCGCTCGCCGAGCTCGACGCCTTCGCCGCTCTCGGCGGGCGTGCGGTGGTGCAGTGGACCCCCTGGGGCTTGGGGCCGCGAGCGGGAGAGTTGCCGGGCCTGTCCCGGCGGTCCGGCGTGCACATCGTGTCCGCCACCGGTCTGCACCAGGCCAGGCACTACGACCCGGACGAACTGCGGCGCGTCCGCGGCGGGCTGGCCGGCCTGTTCGTCCGCGAGCTCACCGCCGCCCCCGTGAGAGCGGGCCTGATCAAGGTCGCCGGCGCCTACCATCGGCTCGACGACCACGCGCGGCACGTCATGGCCGCCGCCGCCGAGGCGCACCACGTCACAGACGCGCCCATCGGCGTCCACCTGGAGGCCGGAACCGCGGCCATGGACGTGCTCGACCTGCTGTGCCGTACGCACGGGGTCCCTCCGCGCCGCGTGATCCTCGGGCACCTGCACCGGTTCCCGGACACGCGCGTCCACCGGGAGGCCGCCGAGGCCGGTGCGTTCCTGGCGTTCGACGGTCCGTCGCGGGCGCATCACGGCGGCGACTGGCGCCTGCTGGACTGCCTCGAGGCGCTGGCCGGCGCGGGACACTCCCGCCAGATCCTGCTCGGCGGTGACACGGTCACCGCGGCGGCCCGGTCCGGCGCGGACGGTCCCGGCATGCCGTTCCTGCTCGGCGGCCTGCGCCCGCGGATCGAGCGGGAGCTCGGCCCGGGGGTCGCCTCGGCGATCTTCGTCGACAATCCGGCCCGGGCGTTCGCCGCCCACTGGCGGCGGCCATGAACCCGGGAGAAGCCCGGCCGGCGCAGGCCCCGCCTTCTCGACCAGGAGAAAGGACGGGGCCGGGTCCGCTCAGCAGCAGTGCACCATGTCCGCGCTGGCGGGGGTGGACGATGCCGCGGTGATGGCGGCGGTGATGCCGATCGACATGAGGGCGGTGAGTACGGCGGTGGCGATGCGGCGGCGCATAAGAGCTCCTTTTCCGGGTTTGAGCCTGGGTGTCGGTTAGGTCAGCAGCAGTGCGCATCGTCTGCGCTGGCGGGGGTGGACGATGCCGCGGTGATGGCGGCGGTGACGCCGATGGACATGAGGGCGGTGAGTACGGCGGCGGCGATGCGGCGGCGCATGACGAGCTCCTTCTTGCCTGCGATGTACACGGGTGCGGGACTCCGCCGCGTCCGGCGAAGTCGTCGCGAAGCGATCCCCACTGTTGGAGGTGCGGGCTGTGGACGCCAGGTATCCGGATGTCCGGAAAAATTCGGAACGCTGCCGCTTTGCCGAATTTCGGCGATGGAACAACGGCGAACAGGACGCGTGACGGCGCGGACCGGGCTCACCCCGCCGGGAGCTGATCCAGAATAGTATTCTGGTGTGACGGTCCATGAAGCCCGCATCGGGCGCTACTACGAGGACTTCGTGGTCGGCGACGTCTACCAGCACCCGCTCGGCCGGACGATCAGCGAGGCCGACAACACCTGGTTCACGCTGCTGACGATGAACACCAACCAGAACCATTTCAACGCGCACTTCGCCGCTCGGGCTCCGGTCGGAAAGATCATCGTGAACTCGGGGCTCTCGGTGGCGATCGTGCTCGGGCTGTCGGTCATCGACGTCAGCCAGACGGCCATGATGAACCTCGGCTGGGACGAGATCCGGCTGACCCATCCGGTCTTCGTGGGCGACACGCTGTACGCCGAGTCGATCGTGGTGGACAAGCGCGAGTCGAAGTCCCGGCCGTACGCCGGCATCGTCACCTGCCGCACCCGCGGCCTGAACCAGGACGGGGACGAGGTGATGTCGTGGCGGCGCGCGGTGATGGTCTACAGGCGCGACGCGCCGCACGACAAGGGGTACTTCCCGCGCGCCAAGACCGGCCCGATGGAGGCGTAGTGGACTTCGAGCTGAACGAGGAGCAGCGGCTGTTCCGGCAGACGCTGCGGGAGTTCGTGGACAAGGAGATCGTCCCCGTCGCGTCCGAGTGGGAGCGCACCGGGCGCTATCCGGAGGAGATCGTCCGGCGGTTCGCACAACTGGGACTGTTCGGCATCACCGTCCCGGAGGAGTACGGCGGGCTCGACCTCGACCGGGTGTCGTTCGCCCTCGTCTTCGAGGAGATCGCCCGGGGCTGGATGGGCGTGGCGGGCATCCTCGGCTCCCACTCCCTGTCCACCTGGATGATCGCTAAGTACGGCACCGAGGAGCAGCGCCGCCACTACCTGCCCGACCTGGCCACCGGCGCCCGCCGCACCGGGATCGCGCTGACCGAGCCGGGCGCGGGCACTGATCTGCAGGGCATCGCCACCCGGGCGGTCCGCGACGGCGACCACTACGTCGTCACCGGGACCAAGACGTGGATCACCAACGCGCGGCACGCCGACCCGCTGCCCGTCCTGGTGAAGACCTCGATCGAGACGCCCGCCCACCGCGGGATGTCGGTGCTGCTGGTGGACGCGGGCAGCGAGGGCCTGACCGTCAGCCGCGACCTGCCCAAGCTGGGCTACAAGGGCACCGAGACGTGCGAGGTCGTCCTCGACGGCGTGCGGGTGCCGGCGTCGCGGCTGCTCGGCGGCACTGAGGGGCGCGGCATGCAGCAGGTGTTGTCGGCGCTCGAACTCGGCCGTCTCAACATCGCCGCCCGGGCGGTCGGCGTCGCCCAGTGCGCCTACGACGCGGCCCTGGGCTACGCCCGCGAACGGCAGGCGTTCGGGCAGCCGATCGCCGGCTTCCAGGCGATCCAGCTCAAGCTGGCCGACATGGCGACCGACATCCAGGCGGCCAGGCTCATGACGTACTGGGCCGCCGTGCGGTCGGAGGCGGGGCCGGTGCGCAGCGAGGCCGCGATGGCGAAGTACTTCGCCTCGGAGGTGGCGCTCAGGGTGACGATGGAGGCGATGCGGGTCCACGGCGGATACGGCTACTCGCAGGAGTTCGTGGTCGAGCGTCTCTATCGGGACGCGCCGCTCATGGCGATCGGGGAGGGCACCAACGACGTGCAGCGGCTGATCATCGCCAAGGCCCTCGTCGAGGGCGACGCCACGCTCGGCTGGTGACCGTGGACGGCTGCGTGTTCTGCGAGATCGCGGCGGGGGAGCGGCCCGCCCACGTGGTGCTCGACGACGAGGTGGCGGCGGCCTTCCTCGACACCCGGCCGGTGTTCAAGGGCCACGTGCTCGTCGTGCCGCGGGGCCACGTCGAGACCCTGCCGGACCTTCCGGCGGAGGAGGTCGGACCGTTCTTCGCCCGGGTCCAGGCCGTCGCGCGGGCGGTCGAGGCGGGCACCGGCGCGGCCGGCACATTCGTCGCGATGAACAACCGGATCAGTCAGAGCGTGCCCCACCTGCACGTCCACGTCGTGCCGCGCAACCGCAAGGACGGCCTGCGCGGCTTCTTCTGGCCTCGGGTCAAGTACGACGGCGACGCCGAGATCGGGGACTACGCCGCCCGCATCCGCGCCGCCCTGGACGAGCCTCCCGCCCGTGAATCTACAACGTAAAGGCCAAGGCATGGACTTTCTGCGCACCCCCGACGAGCGCTTCGCCGATCTGCCCGGCTTCCCCTACGAACCCCGCTACGCCGAGGTCATCGGCGGCGCCCGCATGGCGTACGTCGAGGCGGGCCCGGCGGACGGCCCGCCGGTGCTGCTGCTGCACGGGGAGCCGAGCTGGTCGTTCCTCTACCGGCACGTGATGGCCGTGCTGGCCGAGGCGGGCTGCCGGGCCGTCGCCCCCGACCTGCTGGGCTTCGGCCGGTCGGACAAGCCGTCCCGCCCGGAGGACCACTCGTACGCCCGGCACGTGGAGTGGACGCGGTCGCTCGCCTTCGACGCGCTCGACCTGCGCGGCGTGACGCTGGTCGGCCAGGACTGGGGCGGGCTGATCGGGCTGCGGCTCGTGGCCGAGCACCCGGACCGCTTCGCCCGGGTCGTCGCCGCCAACACCGGCCTGCCGACCGGCGACATCCCGATGCCCGAGGTGTGGCACCGCTTCCGGGAGGCCGTCGAGAAGGCGCCCGTGCTCGACATCGCCCGGTTCATCCAGTCGGGCTGCGTCACCGCGCTGCCCGAGCCCGTACGGCGGGCCTACGACGCGCCGTTCCCCTCGGAGGAGTTCAAGGCGGGGCCGCGGGCGATGCCGGGTCTGGTGCCGATCACCCCCGACGACCCGGCCGCTCCCGCCAACCGCGCCGCCTGGCAGACGCTCGTCACCCTCGACCTGCCGTTCCTCGTCGCGTTCTCCGACCGCGACCCCATCACCGGCGGGATGGCGCCGATCCTGAAGAAGTCCATGCGCGGCGCGGCCGGGCTCGACCACCCCGTCATCGCCGGCGCCGGCCACTTCCTGCAGGAGGACGCCGGCCGCGAGCTGGGCGAGGCCGTCGCCGCCTTCGTCCGCCAGACCTCCGACCGGTAGGCCGCCCCGCCCTTCTCTCCGATCGCCCCTGCGGGCCGGGCGCGTCGTCCCCACCCGGCTCGGGAGTAGGCTGCGGCGGCGTGGAACCGGTCGTCACCGCGCTCGTCGTCGCCGTCCTCGTCGCCGTGCCGGCCGTCGTGCTGTGGCGGGTGCTGCGCGGCCGGCGGGACCTCGGCAGCAGCCCCGCCGAGCGGGCGACGTTCGAGACGCTGCACACCGCGTCGCTGGCCGCGCCGCCGCTGCGCGCCGGGCTGACCCAGGCCGGGGCCCTCAAGGCGTCACGGCACCTGCGTGAGCTGCTCGGCTCCCCGGCCATCGCCATCACCAACGGCGAGGAGTTGCTCGTCTACGACGGCGCGGGCGACCACCACGCGGCCGAGGCGTTCGAGCACGCCGCGGAGACGCTGAAGGACGGCCGCACCCAGGTGCTCGCGCTCGACTGCCCGCGGCCAGAGTGCCCCGTCAGGCATGCCGTCGTCGTGCCGCTCACCACCGACGACCGCGTCGTCGGCTCGCTCGCGGCGTACGGCGACCACGCCTCGGCCGGGCTCGTGCGGGCGGCGCAGGAGGTCGCGCGGTGGGTCGACTCCCAGCTGGAGCTGGCCGAGCTCGACCGGTCCCGGACGATGCTGATGGAGGCGGAGGTCCGGGCGCTGCGGGCGCAGATCTCGCCCCACTTCATCTACAACTCGCTGACCACCATCGCGTCGTTCGTCCGCACCGACCCCGAGCGGGCCAGGGAGCTGCTGCTGGAGTTCGCCGACTTCACCCGCTACTCCTTCCGGCGGCACGGCGACTTCACCACGCTGGCCGAGGAACTGCGCTCGATCGACCGCTATCTCACGCTCGAGCGGGCCAGGTTCGGCGACCAGCTCCAGGTCACGCTGCGCATCGCGCCGGAGGTGCTGCCCGTGGCCGTGCCGTTCCTGTGCCTGCAGCCGCTGGTGGAGAACGCCGTACGGCACGGCCTGGAGGCCAAGCCGGGGGTGGGCCGCATCGCGATCGTCGCCGAGGACGCGGGCGCGGAGTGCGGCATCACCGTCGAGGACGACGGCGTCGGCATGGACCCGGAACGGCTGCGGCGGGTGCTCGCCGGGGAGGACCGCTCGGGCGCGGGCGGCATCGGCGTGGCCAACGTGGACGAGCGGCTGCGCCAGGTCTACGGCGACGAGTACGGCCTGGTGGTGGAGACTGGCGAGGGCGCCGGCACCAAGGTCACCGTGCGGATCCCCAAGTATCACCCCGGCGTCCAGACCTGAGTCGAGGATCGCCGCGATCCCAGCCGTGATGCGGTCGTGATGGGGAGGCGTTGACTTCCGCACGTTCCGGTCATCACTCTCTAGGGGATCGGTCGGTGAAAGGGGTGATCGTGAGCGGTCTGCGGGTTCTGGCGGTGGACGACGAGCAGCCCGCGCTGGAGGACGTCGCCTACCTGCTGCGCGCGGATCCCCGCATCGGCGACGTGCTCACCGCCCGCGACGGGGCCGCCGCGCTCCGGCTGCTCGACCGCGCCATCGCGGACGGCAGGCCGGTGGACGCGGTCTTCCTCGACATCCGCATGCGCGGGCTCGACGGGGTGGTGCTGGGCCGGCTGCTGACCCAGTTCACCCGGCCCCCGAAGATCGTTTTCGTGACGGCGTACGAGGACCACGCCGTGGACGCCTTCGAGCTGAAGGCCGAGGACTACCTGCTCAAGCCCGTACGGCCGGAGCGGCTCGCCGAGGCGATCCGCCGGGTGTGCGGCAGCCGGGGCGATCCTGGGGATGGGCCGCAGGCGGACACGATCCCGGTCGAGCTGGGCGGCGTCACCCGGTTCGTGGCGAGCACCGAAGTGCGCTACGTCGAGGCGCAGGGCGACTACGCCCGGCTGCACACGGCGACCGGCAGCCACCTGGTCCGCATCCCGCTGGCCACGCTGGAGGAACGCTGGGCCTCGGCCGGGTTCCTGCGCGTCCACCGCAGCCACCTCGTCGCGGTCAAGCACATCGACGAGCTGCACATCGACTCGGGCAAGTGCGTGGTGCGGGTGGGGGACACCGAGATCCCGGTGAGCCGCCGCCACACCCGGGAGCTGCGCGACCTGCTCGTCCGCCGGGCTCGCAGAGGCCAGACCCGGTGAGCGGACGGTGAGGGCGCGATGACCGGCAAGCCCCGCAGGGCGGCGGCGACCGGCACGCGCGGACAGGGCGAGGGGGCGGCGACGACCGGAAAGCCCCGCAGGGTGGTGGTGACCAGTCCGCGCACGGCGGCGGCCCGCAGGCCGCGGCACCCGCTCACCCGGGAGATCGACGAGCAGACCCGTCTGGGCGAGGTCTACATGGGCTCCCTGGTGCGGACCCAGTTCCGCCTGGCGTTGTTCGTGTGCAGCCTGCTGGCCTGCGTCGTGGGCGGGTTGCCGCTGCTGTTCCTGCTGGCCCCGGAGCTGCGCGCGGCCGAGCTGTTCGGGCTGCCGCTGCCCTGGGTCGTGCTCGCGGGCCTGATCTACCCCGCGCTCGTCGGGGGCGCCTGGCTGTACGTGCGGCAGGCCGAGCGCAACGAGCGCGACTTCGCCGACCTCGTGGAGCGCCGGTGAGGACACCACGGACGGTGCGCGGGTGAGCCAGATCGCCGCGGTCGTCCTGGTGATGCTGGCGACCGTCCTCATCGGGGCGTTCGGCATCCGGGTGTCCCGCACCACGTCGGACTTCTACGTCGCCTCCCGCACGGTCTCGCCCCTGTGGAACGCCTCGGCCATCGGCGGGGAGTACCTGTCGGCGGCCTCCTTCCTCGGCATCGCGGGACTGATCCTCACCTTCGGCGCGGACATGCTGTGGCTGCCGGTCGGCTGGACCGGCGGCTACCTCGTGCTGCTGGTGCTGGTGTCGGCGCCGCTGCGGCGGTCGGGGGCCTACACGCTGCCCGACTTCGCCGAGGCGCGGCTGGAGTCGATGGCGGTGCGGCGGCTGTCGAGCGTGCTCGTCGTGCTGATCGGCTGGCTGTACCTCATGCCGCAGTTCCAGAGCGCCGGGCTGGTCTTCCGTGCGATCACCGGGGCGCCGCCGTGGACGGGCAGCCTGCTCGTGGCGGTGGTGGTCGCGACCAACGTGCTGTCGGGCGGCATGCGGTCGATCACGTTCGTCCAGGCGTTCCAGTACTGGCTGAAGCTGACCGCGCTGGCGGTTCCGCTGGCGTTCATGCTGGTGGCCTGGTGGTCCGACGGAAGGCCGGGGCTCGCCCCGGGCGACGAGTGGGTGCTGCCGCTCCACGGCCGCGACCACCCGGTCTACGAGACGTACTCGCTGATCCTGGCGACGTTCCTCGGGACGATGGGGCTGCCGCACGTGCTCGTCCGCTTCTACACCAATCCGGACGGCCGGGCCGCCCGCCGCACCACGCTCGTCGTCCTGACGCTGCTCGGCGCCTTCTACCTGATGCCCGCGGTGTACGGCTACCTCGGCCACGTCTACGGCATGCCGGAGAGCGACACCGTGGTCATCGCGCTGCCGGGGCGGCTGGTGGGCGGGCCGGTGGGCCAGTTCCTGACCGCGCTGGTGACCGCGGGGGCGTTCGCGGCGTTCCTGTCGACCTCGTCGGGCCTGACGGTGTCGGTCGCCGGGGTGATCGCGCAGGACATCCTGCGCGGCGGGGTGCGCGCGTTCCGAGTCGCGACCGTGCTCGCGGTGCTCGTGCCGTTCGCGCTCGCGGGCGTGGCCAGGTCGCTGCCGGTGGCGACCGTGGTGGGGCTGGCGTTCGCCGTGGCCGCCTCGTCGTTCTGCCCGCTGCTCGTGCTCGGCATCTGGTGGCGCAGGCTGACGACGGCGGGGGCGATGGCCGGGCTGCTGGCCGGGGGAGGGCTGGCCTGCGCGGCGGTGGCGATCACGATCATCGGCGGCCCGCACACCGGGTGGGCGGGGTCGCTGCTGGCAGAGCCGGCGGCCTGGACGGTGCCCGTGTCGTTCTCGGTCATGGTGGTGGTGTCGCTGCTGACGCCGTCGAGAGTGCCGCGCGGCGTGGCGCGCACGATGGTCCGCCTGCACACGCCGGAGACGCTGAACGTCGACCGGGGCGACTGGCGACCGCGTTTCATGTAGTCCTGTTGTTCGCGTGCGCGGCGCGTTTCATGTAACGCGGTGCGTGACCGCTCGGCGCGTACAACCGACCACTCGTCGCACCGATGCGCCATGTGAACGAGCGGGCGGTACGGCTGGGCGACTCGGCGGCCCCCGGGACTCGTCGGCGGACACGGCGCGCTCCTACGTTGAAGTGATCCAGATCACTTGCCGAAGGAGATCTTGTGACCGTCCAGCACGATCCATCGGTCTACGAGCGTATACAAGCGGGTGAGCAGTTCCAGGAGCTGCGCCGCCGCTACCGGTCCTGGGCCTTCCCCATGACCATCGCCTTCCTGGTGTGGTACCTGCTCTACGTCGTGTTGTCCGGCTTCGCCCGGGACTTCATGGGCACCAAGTTGTTCGGCAACATCAACGTCGCCCTGGTCTTCGGTGTGCTGCAGTTCGTGTCGACGTTCCTGATCGCGTGGGCGTACTCGCGGCACGCGGCGGCCAAGCTCGACCCGATCGCCGACGAACTGCGCGGCGCGACCGAGAGCCGCGACGAGGTCGGGGAGGGCGCCAAGTGAGTCACGAGACGCTGTCCACGATCCTCTTCCTGGTCTTCGTCGCCCTCACGCTGGCGATCACGTTCTGGGCCAGCCGCAACACCAAGAGCGCGGCGGACTTCTACGCCGGCGGCCGGTCGTTCAGCGGCCTGCAGAACGGCCTGGCGATCGGCGGCGACTACATGTCGGCCGCGTCGTTCCTCGGCATCGCCGGCATCATCGCGCTGTCGGGCTACGACGGCTTCCTCTACTCGATCGGCTTCCTCGTCGCCTGGCTGGTGGCGCTGCTGCTCGTCGCCGAGCTGATGCGCAACTCCGGCAAGTACACGATGGCCGACGTGCTCGCGTTCCGGATGTCGCCGCGCCCTGTCCGTACGGCGGCCGGCGTGTCCACGATCGTCGTCAGCATCTTCTACCTGCTCGCGCAGATGGTCGGCGCGGGCGCGCTCGTCGGCCTGCTGCTCGGCGTCCACTCCGAGGCCGGAAAGATCTGGACGATCATCGCGGTCGGCCTGCTGATGATCATCTATGTGGTCTTCGGCGGCATGAAGGGCACCACCTGGGTGCAGATCGTCAAGGCCGTCATGCTGATGGTCGGCGCCGCGCTGATCACCCTGCTGGTGCTCGGCAAGTTCGGCTTCAACCTGTCCGGGCTGCTCGGCGACGCCGCCACCCAGAGCGGCAAGGGCGACGCCTTCCTCAACGCGGGCCTCAAGTACGGCACCGCCGCGCAGGGGACCTGGGGCAAGATCGACCTGATCAGCCTCGGCCTCGCGCTGGTGCTCGGCACCGCCGGTCTGCCGCACGTCCTCATCCGCTTCTACACGGTGCCGACCGCCAGGGACGCCCGTAAGTCGGTCCTTTGGGGCATCGGCATCATCGGCGTGTTCTACCTGCTGACGCTGGTGCTCGGCTTCGGCGCCGCCGCCCTGGTGGGCTCGAAGACGATCGCCGCGGCCGACAAGGCCGGCAACACGGCGGCCCCGCTGCTCGCCCAGAAGGTGGGCCAGGACATCTTCGGCGACGTCGGCGGCACGGTCCTGCTGGCGGTCATCGCGGCGGTCGCGTTCGCCACGATCCTCGCGGTGGTCGCGGGCCTGACCCTCGCGTCCTCCTCCAGCTTCGCCCACGACCTGTACGCCCATGTGTTCAAGCGGGGCGCCGCCACCGAGCGCCAGGAGGTAGTGGTCGCCCGCGTCGCCGCGTTCGTGATCGGCGCGGTCGCGATCGCGCTGAGCATCTTCGCCCAGTCGCTCAACGTGGCCTTCCTCGTGTCGCTGGCCTTCGCGGTCGCCGCGTCGGGCAACCTGCCGGCGATCCTCTACAGCCTGTTCTGGAAGAGGTTCAACACGGCGGGCGCGGTCTCGGCCATCTACGGCGGCCTGATCTCCGCCGTGGTGCTGGTGATCTTCTCCCCGGTCGTCTCCGGCGCGCCGACGGCGATGGTCCCCGACGCCGACTTCCACCTGATCCCGCTGTCGAACCCGGGCATCTTCTCGATTCCGATCGGCTTCCTGTGCGGCTACCTCGGCACGATCCTGAGCAAGGAGTACAACGCGTCGAAGTACGCCGAGATCGAGGTCCGCTCGCTCACCGGCCTCGGCGCCGAGCGGGCCACGGGTCACTGACGCCGGCTCCCGGCCACACGTCGCCGGTTTCCCGGCGGTGCCACCCACCGCCGCCGGGGAGCCGGCGCACTCATATACGCCCGGTCGCCGGCCGGGCGTATGCCTGCCCTGTCCCTCGCGTCATGGTGTTGGGGCACCCACTCTGGTTATGGTTCGGTCCGTGGACAGCCCTCTCCAGACCGCCAAGGCGTGGTCGCGCTCGCGGAGAAGGAAGCAGCCGCCCGACGGCGACGCCCGCACGCGCATTCTCGACGCCGCCGAGGAACTGTTCGCGGGCGGCGGCTACGAGGCCACGCCGACCGCGCGCATCGCCGAACTCGCCGGCGTGCCCAAGGGCCTGGTCTTCCACTACTTCCCCCGCAAGATCGACGTACTGATCTCGCTGGTGGACGAGCGGACCGTGGTGATCGAGGAGGAGGTCGAGGCGGTCCCCGGCGACGCGGCCGGCGCGCTGTCACGGCTCGCCCGCAGGCTGCCGCTGCGCGCGTCCCCCGCGATGCGGCGCATCCTGTTCCGGGAGGCCGACACCCACCTGTCCGTACGGGAGCGCCTGGGCCGCCTGAACACCGAGATCATCCGCCGGGCCAGGTTCGCCCTGGAGCTCGCCCTGCCGGGCGGGCGCGGTGACGCCGCCCGGCTGGAGGCCGCCGCCGCGACCTTCGCCGCGGTCCTGCTGTACCAGGAGAGCATCTCCCTGCTCACCGGCCATCACATCGACCCCGACGCGGTCGCCGAACTGATCGCCAACGCCCTGCACTGACGCGGGCCGCACCCCTTCCCGGCGCGCCTGTCTCGCGCGCCGCCCCCGGCGCGACTCCGGACGGTCGTCAGGCGGGGACCATCTCCTCCCGCTCCTGCCGCTCCTCCAGGGGCCGTACGGCAGCCGCGTCGCCCTGCGGGGCATCGTGCGGGGAGTCGTCGAGCAGGGCCAGGAGTTCGTCCATCGCCTCGCGCAGGTGGCCGATCATGCTCCAGACGTCCGGCAACCGGGTCGGGCAGGCGACGACGCCGAAGTCCAGCCGCCCGTCGTACGACGCGCAGGTGATGCTGATCCCCCCGGTGGCGTCGGTGACCACCGACAGAGGGTGGTAGGCGAGCATCCGGGCGCCGCACAGGTACAGCGGCAGGCGGGGACCGGGCACGTTCGACACGATGAGGTTGACGCCCGCCCCCGCCACCCCGGCGAGGCGGAAGACCACCGGCGTGGCCAGCGCCGCGAAGGCGTTCGGCACCATCGCGCACACGTCGTCCAGCCAGGTGCGGTGGGAGACGGCGAAGCGCCGCTTGGCGGCGGCCAGCGTCGAGCGGACGGCCGCCAGGCGCTCCCTGGGGGAGGCGACGTCCGTGGCCAGCGGCGTGATCATCGCCGAGATCCGGTTGCCGACCCGCCCGTCCGCGGCGTCCCGGGACGACCCGCCCGCGCCCGGCGACCGCAACGCCACCGGCACGGCCGCCACCAGTGGCCGGTCGGGCAACGCGTCGTGGGCGAGCAGCCAGCGCCGCAGCGCCGAGGCGCACAGCGTCATCACCACGTCGTTCGGGCCCATGCCGAAGGCCCTGGCCACCCTCCTGACCTCCGCCAGCGGCACCGAGCCGAGGGCGACCTCCCTCATGCCGGAGATCGGGCCGTTGAACGGCGTGCGCGGCGCGACCAGCGGCGGCGTCTCGGGCAGCGGGCGCGAGTCTCCCGCGAGCGCGCGGGCGGCCTGGGCCACGAGCCGGGCGTCGGGCAGCGCCGCCACCACCGGGATCGCGTCCAGGTCGGCGGCGGCGCGGGCCAGCGAGCAGAGCGTCTCCACCGGCTGGACGATCGACCGGGTGATCGCCCCGGCGAGCATCGTGAGCAGCCCGGGCGGCTGCGGCGACACCGGGGCCGGGGGCGCCTCCACCCGGCGCGGCTGCGGTGACGGATCGAGCAGCGCGGTCAGGATCTCCGAGCCCGACACGCCGTCGATCGCACAGTGGTGCACCTTCGTGTAGAGGGCGCATCGGCCGCCCTCCAGGCCGTGGATGAGGTGCGCCTCCCACAGCGGCCGCCCGCGGTCGAGCCGCCGCGCGTGGACGCCCGCCACGTACGCCGCCAGTTCCCGTTCCCCGCCGGGCGCCGGGAGGGTGGTCTCGTGCACGTGCGCGTCGAGGTCCACGTCCGGGTCGTCCAGCCAGTACGGCCGGTCGAGCCCGAAGGGCACGTCGGCCAGCCGCATCCGCAGCGGCGGGGCGAGGTGCAGCCGTTCACGCAGCAGGGCGAGCAGGGCCTCCCTGGTCAGGGCTCCGGAGGGCGAGGTCGACGGGTCGAGTATGGCGACACCCGCCACATGGGCCGCGGTCGTCGCCGACTCCACGCTCAGGAACTGCGCGTCGAGTGCCGTCAACTGGCGCATCTCGTCATCCTCCCGCTCACGCCGCCCGATCCGCCGGTCCGCGGCCGGTCCCGCCGCCCGGGACCGCCACCTGGGATGCGGCCCCGGCGCCGGGCGTCGTCGCCGGGAGCCGCGCACCCGCGGCGATCCCTGGCGCACGATAATCACCCGCCTGCGCACCGTGACCATCATCGCCGCGCCGCGTTACCGCCGCATTTCTCCCACGTGCCGCCGGGGGATGTTCAGGCGCGCCCGTGACCGGCGCAGGGGGAACCGGCGTCGTCCGCGAGGTGCGTCCGGGCTAAGGTTTGCGCGCGACGCCGCCGAAGCAGGCCACCTCGCGGGGCTCGCCCCACGGGTTGTCCTCCGACCGCCACCGCGACACCGACACGATGCCGGGTTCGAGCAGTTCCAGGCCGGTGAAGTAGCCCTCGATCTGCTCGGGGCTTCGCGGTGTGTAGGGGGTGGCGCCGCTGCCCGCGTTGTAGCGGCCGAGCGCCTCGACGTACGCCGGGTCTGTCGGAGCCGTCGTAGAGCGCGAGATAACTGCCCGAGGGCAGGGCCGCCAGCAGCCGGCTCACGATGTCCCGCGCCTCGTCGTAGTCCGCCACCAGGCCGAGGATGCCCATCAGCATCAGCGCGGTCGGGCGTTCGAAGTCGAGCGTCCTGGCCGCCTCCCGCAGGATGCGGCCGGGGTCGCGCACGTCGGCCTCGATGTAGTCGGTGGCCCCCTCGGGCGTGCTGGTCAGCAGCGCCTGGGCGTGCACCAGCACCAGGGGGTCGTTGTCGACGTAGACGATCCGGGACGCCGGGGCCAGCCGCTGGGCGACCTCGTGGGTGTTGTCGACGGTGGGCAGACCCGTGCCGATGTCCAGGAACTGTCGGATTCCCGCCTCACCGGCGAGGTATCCGACGGTGCGCACGAGCATCTGCCGGGACTGGCGGGCGATGTCCACCATCCCGGGGAAGACGGCGCGGATCCGTTCCCCCGCCTCTCTGTCGACGGGGTAGTGGTCCTTGCCGCCGAGGAAGTAGTTCCAGACGCGAGCCGAGTGCGGCACGCTGCTGTCGATCCTGCGGACGCCGGGATCGTCGGCGGGAGGGGTGTCACTCATGGGGGCCTCGGAGTGGTCGGAACGGAGAGACGACCGCACCCGCGTCAGTGATCTCCGCTCGTGGCAGATCGCGCGTCGCGCCCATCCTTTCCGATCAAGCCCCGGCACGCAACACATCGGCCGGGGTTGAAAGCACGATTACGGTCGCGTTCACCCCGATACCATCCCGTCCCGGAGGCGTCGGCGTACGGCCGGCGCCGGCGAGACCCGTATCGGGGAGGACAGGGATGATCTCGGCTCGACCGGAGGCGGCGACTTCTCCGGACGGACTGCCGGTTCAGCCGCGGGGCGGCCGACGGTGGTGCGCATGATGCTCGGGGCCCAGCTACGCCGGCTCCGGGAGGCCAGGAACATCACCCGTGAGCAGGCCGGGCACGCGATCCGCGCCTCCACCTCGAAGATCTGCCGGCTGGAGCTGGGCCGCACTCCCTTCAAACGGCGCGACGTGGCCGACCTGCTCACCCTGTACGGCGTCGTCGACAGCGGCGAACGCGAGACGATGCTGGCGCTCGCCGAGCAAGCCGGCACCCCCGGCTGGTGGCACCAGTACAACGACCTGCTGCCCGGCTGGTTCGAGGTCTACGTCGGGCTGGAGGAGGCGGCGGCCACCATCCGCACGTACGAGGTCCAGTTCGTGCACAGCCTGTTGCAGACCGAGGACTACGCGCGCGCGGCGATCCGGCTGCGGCATCGCGGGACGCCCGAGCACGACGTCGAGCGCCGCGTCGGCCTGCGCATGCGGCGTCAGCGGCTCCTGGACCAGGCCGACGGCCCCCGGCTGTGGTCGGTGGTGGACGAGTCGGCGCTGCGCCGTCCCCTGGGCGGCCGGGCCGTGCAGCGCCGCCAGATCGAGCACCTGATCGAGGCCGCCGCGCGTCCGGACGTCACCCTGCAGATCCTGCCCTTCCGGGCCGGTGGTCACCCCGCCGTGGGCGGCCCGTTCACCATCCTGCGGTTCGCCGAGCCCGACCTGCCCGACGTCGTCTACCTCGAACAGCTCAGCAGCGCGCTGTACCTCGACAAGCAGGAGGACGTGGACGACTACACGGCGGTGATGAACGACCTCAGCGTGCAGGCCGAGTCGGCCCGCGACACCGTGACCATGCTGCGCGCGATGCTTGAGGAGCTGTGAGGTCAGCCCCTGCCCAGGTGGGCGAGCAGGCGGTCGAGGGGCCAGGTGTTCACCACGTCGTCCGGGGTGAGCCAGGCCCGCTGCGCGATGCCCACGCCGAACCTCTGGTGGGCCAGATGCGGGACGGCGTGGGAGTCGCTGTCGATGGAGAACTTCACGCCGTGGTGACGCGCGAGCCGTACGAGGTCGGAGGGCAGGTCGGCCCGGTCGGGGTAGGAGTCGATCTCCATGATCGTGCCGGTCCTGGCGGCGGCGCGGAACACCGCGTCCCAGTCCGCGTCCACCGGCGGCCGCTTGCCGATCTTCCGCGTCGTGGGGTGGCCGATGACGTGGACGTGCGGGTTCTCGCACGCCGCGATGAAACGGCGGGTCATCTCCTCCCGCGACTGGGTGAAGTGCGAGTGCACCGACGCGACGCAGACGTCGAATCCGGCCAGCACATCGGCCGGCCAGTCCACCGAGCCGTCCGGGGCGATGTTCAGCTCGCTGCCGTGCAGCAGCCGCATGTACGGATATCTCGCCTGCAGCTCGGCGATGCGGGCGCGCTGGGCGAGGGCCTTGTCGAGGGTCATCCGCTGCATGACCAGGTCGGGCGCGTGGTCGGTCACCGCGTAGTAGGAGTAGCCGCGCATCGCGGCGGCGGCCACCATGTCCTCCAGTGAGGCGATCCCGTCGGTGAGGTCGGTGTGGGTGTGCAGGTCGCCCCGCAGGTCGTGCAGCTCGACCAGGCGCGGCAGCTCGCCCCGCAGCGCGGCCTCGACCTCGCCGCCGTCCTCGCGCAGCGCCGGGTGCACCCACGCCATGCCGAGCGCCTGGTAGATCTCCTCCTCGGTCTCGGAGGCGATGAGCCGGTCGCCGTCGAACAGGCCGTACTCCGACAGCTTCCAGCCCTTCTTGACCGCCATCTCCCGGATGCGGACGTTGTGCTCCTTGCTGCCGGTGAAGTAGATCATGGCCGCGCCCCACGACTCGGCGGGGATCAGCCGCAGGTCGACCTGGAGGCCGCGATCGGTCCTGACCGAGGTCTTGCGCTCGCCCTTCGCGACGATCTCGGTGACGTACGGCTGCCGCGCGAACAGCTCCATCAGGGCGGGGTCGCCGACGGCGAGGATGTCGATGTCGCCGATCGTCTCGCTCATCCGGCGCAGCGACCCGGCGAAGGCGATCCGGTCGGCGGGCAGCGAGGCGATGACCCGCTCCGCGAGATCCGTCGCGACGCCGAGGTGGACCCGGTCGCCCGACCGCTCCATGTGCTCGATGCCCTTGAGCAGGTTCTCCTCGGTCTTGGCGCCGAAGCCGCGCAGGCCCTTCAGGCGGCCGGCCCTGATCGCGTCGGCCAGCGCGCCGGGGGAGTCGATGCCGAGCTCCTGGAACAGGAACAGCGCCTTCTTCGGGCCGAGCGAGGGAATCCGGGTCAGCCTGCGCACGCCCTCGGGCACCTTGCCCCGCAGGTCGTCGAGCTGGCGGAAGCTGCCGCGCTGGAGGAACTCCTCGACCTTCTTGGCGATCGCCTCGCCCACGCCCGGGATCGACCGCACGTCGGTCTCCCCGAGATCCCCGGGGAATCCCGCGATCGACTTGGCCGCCTTCTGGTAGCTGCGCACGCGGAAGGCGTCTCCGCCGTTCAGCGCGAAAAGCTCGGCGTACTCCTGCAGCGCCGCGGCTGCCTCGTCATTGGCCCGTCCCATCAGAACCTCTGCAGGGGACCGGCGCCTTCAGACGACGGGGGAACGCCGTCCCTGACTGTTCTTCTCTCTGGGCTCATTGCGGATGCCTTTCACCTGCGGTTGGACAGACAGTGCTGTGATAATGATCGTGTGACTCGCCAGGTCCGCACCTACCCCGGCACGGGATACAACCTCGGGTGCCACGTCGTGCGGTGCCCGAAGTACCGCCGCCCGGTCCTCGGTGGCCGGGTGAAGGCGCGCCTGGAGGAGCTGATCCGCGCCAAGGCGAGCGAACGGCTGGGAGATCGTGGCGCTTGAGGTGATGCCCGACCGCGAGCTGTTGTTCGTCAAGTCGCGCAAAAGCTCGCCGTCGTACGCGGCCACCCAGTTCAAGGGCTTCAACTCCCACCACCTGCGCGCCGAGTTCGCCCGCCTGCGCTCGCAGTTGCCCACGTTGTGGTCGAGGTCCTCCTTTGTGGCCACCGCCGGCGCGGTGCCGGCCGAGACGGTGCAGCGGTACATCCAGACGCAGTACGAGCGACTTCCCAAGGGAGGCGGCCGTCCGTAGGTCGTACAAGTTCCTGCTGCGCCCCACGGCCAAGCAGGCTGCCGCGCTCGCCGCCTGCCTGAAAGATCACCGGCAGCTTTACAACGCCGCCTTGGAGCACCGGCGGACCGCCTATCGCAAGGCGGGTGTGACGGTTCGGTACGGCGACCAGTCGGCGGACCTCAAGCACATCCGCGCCGATGACGCCGAGGGTCAGGGCCCGTGGTCGTTCTCCTCCCAGCAGGCCACGCTGCGGCGGTTGGACAAGGCGTTCCGTGCGTTCTTCGCCCGGGTCCATGAGGGGCGCGTGCCTGGTTTCCCCCGTTTCAAGGGGCGCGGCTGGTTCGACACCGTGGAATGGCCCAAGGACGGCGACGGCTGCCGGTGGGACTCCCAGCCCGAGCACCCCACGGCGACGTTCGTCCGCCTTCAGGGCATCGGCCACGTGCGGGTGCATCAGCACCGCCCCGTCAAGGGCCGGGTGAAGACGATCAGCGTCAAGCGGGAAGGCGCCCGCTGGTATGTGATCCTTTCCTGTGACGACGTACCCGCCGAGCCGCTTCGGCAGACGGGCGCAGCCGTCGGCCTGGACATGGGCGTAGCGTCGCTGGCCACGACCAGTGACGGCGATCACCTGGACAACCCGCGCCACCTGGCCGGGTCCGCCGGCCGCTTCGTGGCGGCGCAGCAGGCACTCGCTCGTAAAACGCGCGGCTCGGTTCGCCGCCGCAAGGCCGTTGCCCAGGTGGCGGCCCTGCACGCGAAGGTGCGCAGGCAGCGCCTGGACTACGCGCACAAGCAGGCGCTCACGCTGGTCCGCGGCTACGACGTGATCGTGCATGAGGATCTGCGGATCGCGAACATGACCCGCAGTGCGTCCGGCACGGTCGAGCAGCCCGGCCGGAACGTCGCACAGAAGTCCGGCCTCAACCGAAGCATCCTCGACGCGGGTTGGGGGGTGTTCCTGCAGGTCCTCGCACACAGGGCTGAAAGCGCCGGTCGTGAATTGATCGCGGTGAACCCTGTCAACACCTCCCGCACGTGCGCCCGATGCGGCCACGTCGCGAAGGAGAACCGTGTCACCCAAGCTGCCTTCCGCTGCATGGTGTGCGGGCATACCGCGCACGCCGACGTGAACGCGGCCAAGAACATTCTCAGGGCAGGGCTTGCCCTTCGCGACGCTGCGGAAGCGGCCTAGCGAGAAGCCGCTCCCTTCAGGGAGCGGAGGAGTCACGGGTCTCAGGGTAGGAGAAGCGGCAGCGCGCGTTCGAACGAACGTATCCAGTACGGCCAGGTGTGGGTGCCGTTTCCGTAGAAATCCGTCGTCACCGTCACCCCGGCCTTCTCCGCGGCCTTGGCGAAGTCGAGGTTCTGCCGCATGATCGCAGCCTCGGTGCGATCGGCCGGGCCGTCCCCGTGGTCCAGCGGACCGGGCTCGCCGTCGCCCGAGGACGCGTAGAGGCGCACGCCCTTGAGCCGCCCGACGAGGTCGGCGGGATTGTGCTCCGGCCAGGCGCTCGGGTCGCCCCACAGGTCCTCGGTGTCCACGCCGTTGTCCGCCATGAACGCCCGGTATCCGGGGACGTCCTCGCGGGTGTCGAGCACCCCGGAGAACGACGCCGCGGCCTCGAACACACCCGGATGCCGGGCCGCGTAGACGAACGCGCCGAGGCCGCCCATGGAGAAACCGGCGACCGCGCGGCGCGTCCCGACGCCGTACCGCGGCTCGACCAGGCGGGGCACCTCGGTCATGTGGAACGTCTCCCAGGCGGGGCCGTCGCGCCAGTCGGCGTACCAGCCCATCCAACCGCCCTCGGGGACGATGACGACGGCGTCGAGGCGGGCGGTCAGCCGGGCCACCTCGCCCGTCCTGAGCCAGTCCCAGCCGCCGCCGGCGCAGCAGCCGTGCAGCAGGTACAGCGCGCGCCAGCCGGTGGAACCCGGCTTCCACGCCTCAGGCTTCAGCACCCACACCGAGCGCCGCCCACCCGCGGCCGGGGAGTCGATCACGAGTCTGTCCGTCCGCCCGTCCACGGCCTCCTGTGAGACGACCGTGGCCGCGGACGGGGAACGGACGGGCGGCGGCGCCGCGGACTCGGCCGTGCCCTGGCAGCCGGTCACCGTGACGACGAGCACGAGCCACGTCAGGATCTTCTTCACCAGAGCTGAATGTCATACCGATCAACCCGCGTCAACCCTGGAAAAGGGCTCCGCGTAGGCGAAAGGCCCGGCCGGCGGCGGGACCGGCCGCTCGAACACCCGGACCTGGAAGAACTCGCCCCACCTCGGGTCCGGCGCCGTCACGCCGTACGTCTCGGAGTGCTCGAAGCCGAAGCGCGCGTAGTAGGCGGGGCTGCCCACCAGCGCGACCAGCGGCTCGCCGAGCGCCTCGGCCGCCCCGAGCACGGCGTGCACGAGCGCCGAGCCCACGCCCCGCCGCTGGTGGGCGGGGTGCACGGCCAGCGGGCCGAGCCCGAGCACGGGCACGGTCCCCACGTGGGCCCTCGTGCAGACGACGTGACCTGCGATCCCGCCGTCCGGCGCCGGCGCGACGAGCGACAGCTCCGGCAGCCAGCCGGGGTCGGCGCGCAGCTCGTCGAGCAACGTCACCTCGACCGGCAGTCCGTCCGGCCGGTCGGGGTTGCGGGCAGCCTCGTAGGGCGCGAAGGCGGCGGCGACGACCGCGCGGACGGCCTCCACGTCGCCGGGGTTCTCCCGTCGGATCAGCATCCGCCCAGCCTGCCGCCCGTCCCCGCGACCCGGCAACGAGTTAACGGGCCGAGCCCGGGGGAGAGCGGACCGGAACGCGCGGTCGTGAGCTTCTTCGCGCGACCGAGGCGAAATTTGGCGATAAGTGACCGCATCGCCGCTACAAAAGCCACATTTGACGCTTTGTGAGCGGATTGGCGCGAAATTCGAAATTTCGGGCTCGGCTGGATGCGGGCGGGGGCGCAGCCGATCGATGATCGGCCGCCCGGCTTGACCGGGCCCCGGTAGGCGAATACCGTCTCTCCGAAAATTACTATAAATATCATGAAAGTTTCGGTGGCGGTTCGCCGACGCTGATCACCATCTCGTCGTGGTCACGGGGCCGCTGATGTTTCCCCTGTCGACTGAGAGACAACAGCAAGGAGCACTCATGCCAGAGCTGACGGACCCCGAGCCGGTCGCCAAGCCCGTCCCGCAGATCAACACCACGGTTCCGCATCCGGCCCGGATATACGACTACCTGCTGGGCGGCAAGGACAACTTCGCGGCCGACCGTGAGGCGGCCGAACACCTCCTGAAAGTTTCGCCGGGTACTCGTGAGGGCGTTCGCGCCCACCGCGCCTTCCTCCGCCGGGCGGTGCACCATCTCGCCGCCGAGGCGGGAATGACGCAGTTCCTCGACATCGGCACGGGCATCCCCACTCAGGGCAACACCCACGAGATCGCTCAGCAGGCCAACCCCGAGGCCCGGGTGGCGTACGTGGACAACGACCCCATCGTCCTGGTGCACGGCCGTGCTCTGCTGAGCGGCAGCGCCAAGGGGATGACCTCGGTGATCGAGGCCGACATGCGGCAGCCGGAGAAGATCCTGTCCCACCCGGAGGTCCGGGCCGTGATCGACTTCGACCGTCCGGTGGCCGTCATCATGGCGGGCGTCCTGCACTTCGTCACCGACGAGGAGGACCCGTACGGCCTGGTCGAGACCTTCAAGGCCGCCGTGCCCTCGGGCAGCCGTCTGCTGCTGTCGCACATCACGCTCGACTTCGCCCCCCAGGTGCGCGAGGAGGAGTTCACCAAGCCGTACGACAACAGCACCGCGCCCATGGTGCCCCGCACCCTCGACCAGGTGCTGCGGTTCTTCGAGGGCTGGCAGGTGATCGATCCCGGCGTGGTCGAGGTGGTGCGCTGGCGGCCTGACGAGCACGAAGGCCGGGAGCGCATTCCCGGGGGTCACGCCTGGGCCTACGGCGCCGTCGCGGCGAAGCCCTGACCGGGGAACGACGAGGCATGGTGCGGTCCCACCCGCGTGGCGGCCGCGCCGGCAAGTGGCGATGGCCTCCGGTGCGGCGGGTCGCGCGCACCGGAGGCCATCGCTTGCTAGGGGGAAAGGGTCAGCAGGTGGAGCCGGCCTGGGTCGGCGGCCCCGCCGGGCTCACTGCGTGAAGGTCCACTTCTGGTTGTTCCCGCCCCAGCAGGAGTACAGCTGGATCTGGGTGCCGTTGCCGGTTCCCTGCCCGACGGCGTCCAGGCACAGGTTCGACTGTACGCCGACGATGGTCCCGTCCGAGTTGAGGCGCCACTTCTGGTTGTCGCCGCCCCAGCAGGAGTAGATCTGGACCTTGGCGCCGTTGCCGGTGCCGGCGGCGTCCAGGCACTTGTTTCCGTACACCCGGAGCTCCTGCGCGGAGGTGTAGGTCCAGGTCTGGTTGGTCTGGCCGTTGCAGTCCCAGATCTGCACCTGGGTGCCGTCGGTGGTGCTGGCGTTGGGCACGTCGAGGCAGCGGCCTGAGCCGACGTTCCTGATCGGCCCGGTACCGTTCCCGCCACCGGGGGTGGGCGAGGTGCCGGGGCTCGGCGAGGTGCCGGGGCTGGGCGAGGTGCTCGGCGTGGCGGCGTTGAGGGCGTTCAGCACCGAGTTGTAGGCGGCCTTCTTGTTGCCGTTGCTGTCGAACAGCAGCGGGCTGGTGTTCGCACCGAGCCACGAGTCGCTGTCGCGCACGCCCCAGACGGTGATACCGATGCAGCGCGGCACGGCCAGGCAGTCGTTGACCACGTTGGCGTACGTCGTGGCCGAGCCGCCCTGGATGTCCAGCTCGGTGATGGCCACGTCGACGCCGAGGGCGGCGAAGTTCTGCAGGGTCTGGCGGTAGTTGGAGGGGTAGGGGCTGTTGCTGTTGAAGTGGGACTGGAAGCCGACGCAGTCGATCGGGACGCCGCGGGCCTTGAAGTCCTTGACCATGTTGTAGACGCCCTGCGTCTTGGCCCAGGTCCAGTTGTCGATGTTGTAGTC
>NZ_MWJN01000062.1:0-53013 GCF_002027145.1 Microbispora sp. GKU 823
CCCGGCCAGTCCGTGACCGGCCGCGCCCCCGGACATGCCCGCGCCTCCCCATGTACCGCCACCGCCGGACCCACCGCTCGGACATGCCCGCGTCTCCCCATGTGCCGCCACCGCCGGACTCGCCTCCACCTCCCGGTACGCCGGTGCCGGTCGCGGCGCCGGGGGAGAGCGGGATGCCGGGGCCGTTGTCCCGTACGCGCAGCCGCAGCGCGTCGCGGGTGTAGTGCAGCTCCACGTCGACGGCGGCGCCCGGCGCGTGCCGCCGGGCGTTGGTGAGCCCCTCCTGGACGATGCGATAGGCGGCGAGTTCGACCCCGGGGTCGAGCACGGCAGGGGAACCGCTGAGAACGAGGCGGACGGCCGTTCCCGCGGCGTCGCGCGCCTCGTCGAGCAGCGCGTTCAGCTCGGCCAGCCGGAGGCCGGGCTGCGGGCGAAGGTCCGCCGCCCGTTCCCGGTCGTCCTCGCGCAGCACGCCGAGCAGGCGCCGCATCTCGGTCAGCGCCGCACGGGCGGTGTCGCCGATCGCCCGCAACCGCTCCGCCCCCGCGGACGGCATGCCCGGCACGGCGACACGGGCCGTCTCCGCCTGCACGGCGACCATGGAGATGTGGTGGGCGACCACGTCGTGCAGTTCCCTGGCGATGCGTGCCCGCTCGCCGCGCGCGGTGTGCTCCAGCAGGGCGCCGGCGATGACCTGCCGGGCGGCCAGGTTGTCCGCGGCCTCGCCCGCGGCCCGCCGGGCGACTCCGGCCAGGGCCGCCGCCGGGGCGGTGCAGGCCAGCAGCAGGACGAGGACGCGCGTCTCACCCTCGACAGGGACGAGCGTCTCCATGCCGCGGGGCAGCGGCCAGGCGGGCAGGCCGAGCAGCGCCGCCACGACGTACGGCGCGGCGAGTGAGGGCCTAGCCACCGCGCTGCGGTGCGACCGAGCCGGTAGACGCAGACCACCACGACGGCCGCGCCCGCCACGGTGAGCGTCCGGAAGGCCGTGAGCGACAGCAGGCCCGCCGCGCAGACGACCACGGCGGCGGCCGGCTGGGCCGGCAGGAACACGGCCGGCAGCGTGGTGGCCAGGCCGAGCAGGGCGAACGCGACCAGACGCAGCGAGGCCCCGGCGGGATCGGCGCCCGAACCGGCGGGCGGTGTGATCGTCGAGCCCGCGGCCGTGCCCACCGGCAGGGTCGCGCCGTGCCCGAACACGGGCGGCGCCGTCGCGCCGTGCCCGAACATGGGCGGCGGCGTCGCGCCGCGGGCGTGGGCGACCGATTCGGCCAGCGCGAGCAGGGCCGCGAGCACGCCCAGCACGACGGGCGCGTGCGAGGCACGGAGGCCGGACGTCCAACCATACGCACGGAGGACGGACGTCCGGCCATACGCACGGAGGACGGACGTCCGGCCATACGCACGGAGGACGGACGCCCTGTCATATGCCCGGCCACGCATGCGGAGTGCGGATGTCCGCGTGCGCGGGGCCCGCACCCGCATGTTCCTCCGGCCGTCCGCTCGCTCCACGGGAGGTCATTGTCCCAGGCATTCCCTTTCCGGACATCCCTCACAAGAGGGATGGAAGGTCCCTCACGCCGGGGACGGCGAAGATGGCTCCGTGCCGTGACGCCGTGCCTTTCCGCCGCCGCCTAACCTGCCGGGCATGCAAGCCACCATCGAAGTGATCGGGTTGCGCAAGCGCTACGGCCGCACACTGGCGCTGGACGGGATGTCCTTCAGCGTGCTGCCGGGGCGGGTCACCGGCTTCGTCGGGCCCAACGGCGCGGGCAAGTCCACCACGATGCGGGTGATCCTCGGCCTGGACACGGCCGACGAGGGCTCCGCGCTGATCGGCGGCCGGCCGTACCGGAGCCTGCGGGCTCCGCTGCGCCAGGTCGGCGCCCTGCTGGACGCCGCCGCGCTGCAGCCGTCCCGTACGGCGCGCAACCACCTGCTGTGGCTGGCCCACTCGCAGGGGCTGGGCGCGCGGCGGGTCGACGAGGTGATCGAGCAGGTGGGGCTGGGGGCCGTGGCACGGCGCAGGGCGGGCGGGTTCTCGCTCGGCATGCGGCAGCGTCTCGGCATCGCCGCCGCGCTGCTCGGGGATCCGCCCGTCCTCATGCTGGACGAGCCGGTCAACGGCCTCGACCCGGAGGGCATCGTGTGGATCCGCGGCCTGCTGCGGGCACTGGCCGCCGAGGGACGGGCGGTGCTGGTGTCCAGCCACCTGATGAGCGAGATGCAGGACATGGCCGACCACCTCGTGGTGGCGGGCCGGGGGCGGGTGGTGGCGGACACGAGCGTCGCCGGTCTGATCGCCGCCGCCTCCGACGGGCGGGTCACGCTGCGCACGACCGCGCGTCCGGAGGCGATGGAGGTGCTGGCCCGCGCCGGCGCCAGGGTGGCCGTCCAGGACCGCGACACGCTCACCGTCTCCGGGCTGGAGGCCGGGCGGATCGTCGCCCTGCTCGGCGCGAACGACGTGCCGTTCTCCGAGGTGGCCGCGCACCGCGCGTCGCTGGAGGAGGCGTACATGGAGCTGACCCGGGACGCGATCGAGTTCCGCGCCACGGCCCCCCGAGACGAGACGGCGACCTCATGACGGACCACAGGACGGGCGGGCGCGACGGCTTCCGGCACCTGCTGCGCGCCGAATGGACCAAGTTCAGGACCGTACGCGGCTGGGTGGCCGGCATGGCCGTCGCCGTGGCGCTCGTCGTGGCGCTGGGGCTGCTGTCCGCGTCGGGCAGCCACGCCTCCTGCGGCATGAACGGCGTCGAGACCGCCTGCACGCTCACGACCGGCCCGGGCGGTGAGGCGGTGAGCGACCGCTTCTTCTTCGTCCACCGCCGGTTGGACGGCGATGGCTCGATCACCGTGCGGGTGAACTCCATGGCCGGGCAGATCAGGCTCCCCGACGCCGTCCCCGGGACGCGCAGGGTCGTGGCCGGGGTCGTGCCGTGGGCCAAGGCCGGAATCATGGTCAAGGACGGCGTCCGCCAGGGCGCGTCGTACGCCGCGGTCATGGTCACCGCCCGGCACGGCGTGCGGATGCAGCACGACTTCACCGGGGACGTCGCGGGCACGCCGGGCGGCGTCTCGCCGGGATCGCCGCGCTGGCTGCGGCTGACCCGGTCGGGCGGCACCCTGACCGGCTACGAGTCGGTGGACGGCAGGCGGTGGACCGTGGTCGGCACGGCCCGTCCGGCCGCGCTGCCCGCCACGGTGGAGGCGGGGATGTTCGTCGCCTCCCCCGGAGACCTGACGGTGAGCAGAGGCGACCTGGGCGGGGCGTCCGTCCAGGTCCGGTTCACCGAGGCGACCGCCGTCTTCGACCAGGTGCGGGTGGAGGGCCGGGCGGGCGGCACGTGGAGCCACGACGACGTCGGCGTGGCGTACGAGGCCGACGGCAGGACACCCCACCACCCGGGCAGGTTCGCCGAGTCCGGCGGCACGTTCACGATCACCGGGGTCGGCGACATCGCGCCGAGCGCGGAAGGCACCCGGATCGAGAGCACGCTCACGGGCCTGGTCGCCGGGCTGATCGCGGTGATCGTGGTGGCGGTGTCGTTCGTCACCGCGGAACAGCGGCGGGGCCTGATCCGCACCACTTTCCTGGCCGCCCCCCGGCGGGGCCGGGTGGTCGCGGCCAAGGCGCTGGTCGTCGGCGCGGTGGCCTTCGCGGCCGGCCTGGCCGCCGCCGGCGTCACCGTTCCCGTCGGCACGCGCATCCTGCGGGCGAACGGCAACGCCGTCCTCCCGGTGAGCACGCTCACCGAACTGCGGGTCGTGGCCGGTGCCGCGATGCTGACGGCGGCCGTCGCGGTCCTCGCCCTCGCCTGCGGCGTCCTGCTTCGGCGCGGCGCCGCGGCGGTCACCGCCGTCGCCGGGCTCGTCGTGGTGCCCCACATCCTCGCGACCGCCTCGGTCCTGCCCCTGGGCGTGGCGCAGTGGCTGCTGCGGCTCACTCCGGCGGCCGGGTTCGCGGCGCAGCAGAGCGTCCCGGAGTACGCGCAGGTGCTCGGCTACTACAGCCCCCAGGGCGGCTACTATCCGCTGCCGCCCCTGGCCGGGCTCGCCGTGCTCTGCGGCTACGCGGCGCTCGCCGCCGTCCTGGCCGTCGTACGCACGAGCAGGAGGGACGCATGAGCAGGGGGGACGCATGAGACGCGAACTGCACGCGGAGTGGACCAAGACGCGCACCGCCCCGGGCACGGCCTGGCTGCTGTCCGCCGTCGTCGTGCTCACCGCCGCGGCGAGCGCCGCCGTGGCCGCGACCGTGTCCTGCCCGGCGACGGGCTGCGACCAGGACGTCGCCGGCTCGGCCTCGCCGGAGTCCAGGCGGGTCAGGCGGCCGTGGCCGTCCTGGCCGTACTCGCGGTCAGCGGGGAGTACGGCACCGGCATGATCGCCACGACGTTCGCGGCGATGCCGCGCCGTGGCCGGGTCCTGGCCGCGAAGGCCGCCGTCCTCACCGGCCTGACGCTGGCCGCAGGGACGGTCGCGGTGCTCGCGTCGGTGCTCGCCGCGCGGCTCATCCTGCCGGGCAACGGGTTCACGGCCGCCGACGGCCACCCCCGCCCTCCCTGTCCGACGGCCGACGCTGCGCGCGGCGGCGGGCACGGTGCTCTACCTCGCGCTGATCGCCCTGCTCAGCCTCGGCGCCGCCACCACCCTGCGCGACTCCGCGACCGCCGCCGGCGTGGTGTGCGGCCTGCTGTACGTGCTGCCGCTCGTCCCGCTCATGATCGGCGATCCGGGCCTGCGGCGGCTCCTCTGGCAGGTCACGCCGGCGAACGCCGGGCTCGCGGTCCAGACGACCACGCACCTGGACGACCTTCCGATCGGCCCGTGGGAGGGCCTCGGCGTGGCGGCCGCCTGGGCGGCCGCCGCGCTGCTCGGCGCCTGGCTGCTGCTGCGGACGCGCGACGTGCGGGCCTAGAGGCGCTCGCGCCAGCGGGTGGTGATGGGCAGGCGGCGGTCGCGGCCGAAGTTCTTGGGCGTGATCTTCGGGCCCGGCGGGTACTGGCGGCGCTTGTACTCGGCCAGGTCCACCAGGCGGATGATCTGTGTGACCAGCTCGGGGTCGTGCCCGGCCGCGACCAGCTCGTCGCGGCCCATGTCCCGCTCGACGTAGTCGCGCAGCAGCCGGTCGAGCACCTCGTACGGCGGGAGCGAGTCGGTGTCGCGCTGGTCGGGCCGCAGCTCCGCGCTCGGCTCCTTGGTGATCGAGTTTTCCGGGATCGGGGGCTGCCCGGGCTGGGCGTTGCGCCACTCCGAGAGCTTCCAGACCACGCTCTTGAGCACGTCCTTGATCGGCGCGAACCCGCCCGCCGAGTCGCCGTACAGGGTGGAGTAGCCGGTGGCCAGCTCGCTCTTGTTGCCGGTGGTCAGCACCAGGTGGCCGTGCTCGTTCGACAGGCTCATCAGCAGCATGCCGCGCACGCGGGCCTGCAGGTTCTCGGCCGCCAGGCCGTGCAGCTCGATCTCCTTCTCGAACGCCGAGACGATGTCGGCGATCGGGACGACCTGGGAGTTGAGCCCCTGGCGGCGCACCAGCTCTTCCGCGTCGGTGATCGAGTGGTCCGAGGAGTAGCGCGAGGGCATCAGCACCACGTGGACCCGCTCCGGCCCGACGGCGTCGGCGGCGATCGTGGCGGTCAGGGCGGAGTCGATGCCGCCGGACAGGCCGAGGATGACCGACCGGAAACCGTTCTTGCGCACGTAGTCGCGCACGCCGAGCACGAGCGCGTTGTAGATCTCCGCCAGGTCGTCGAGCCGCTCGGCGACGACCGGCGTCTCCGGCTCGTACGGCTCGACCGGCGCGGCCGACAGCAGCACTCGCTCGACCGTGATGACCGTGCCGTCGTGGGCGTCGTGGCGCGACTCGCCGAGCTCGCCCGTGCCCTCCGGGAGCTCCAGGTCGGTGACGAACAGGTCCTCCTCGAACTGCGGCGCGCGGGCGACCAGTTCGCCGGAGGCGTCCACGATGAGCGAGTCGCCGTCGAAGACCAGCTCGTCCTGGCCGCCGACCATGTTCACGTAGGCGAGCGCGCAGCCCGCCTCGCGGGCCCGCCGCGCGCACAGCTCCAGCCGCACGTCGTCCTTGTTCGTCTCGTACGGCGAGCCGTTGGGGACGACGAGCAGACCGGCGCCGGCCTCGGCGACGACCGAGACGGGGCCGCCGTCCTGCCACAGGTCCTCGCACACGGCCACGGCGACGTCCACGCCGTGCAGGCGGAAGATCGGCAGGCGGTCGCCGCGCACGAAGTAGCGGTACTCGTCGAACACCCCGTAGTTCGGCAGGTGGTGCTTGGCCGACTTCGTCACGATCCGGCCCTCGTGGAGCAGGGCGACCGCGTCGAGCGGGGCGCCCTTGGGCTGTCCCACGCGCGGGGCGAGGTCGGCCCGGTCGAGGTAGCCCACCACGACGGGGAGATCGCCGAGCCCTTCGTCGGCGAGTCGCGTGGCCGCCTTCGACAGCGCCGTGATCGACGCCTCCACGAACGACGACCGGAGCACCAGGTCCTCGGCGGGGTATCCGGTCAGGAACATCTCGGGGAACACCACGAGGTGCGCGCCGCGCTCGGCGGCCCTGCGGGTCCACTCGACGAGCATGTCGGCGTTGCCGGCGATGTCACCGACGACCGGATTGGTCTGGGCGAGAGCGATACGCAGTTGAGCCACGGTCCCCACCCTAAGGTGTCCGATTAGTTGTCGTCAAAGCGACGATAAGGGTCAGGCGCCGGGTGACCCGGGGCTGACCAGCCCTCTTTCGTACGCCAGGACCACGAGCTGGGCCCGGTCGACCAGGCCGAGGCCGCGCAGCAGCGCCGTGACCTCGTCGGCGACCTCCTGTTCCGGCACGGCGAGCGTCATCGCGATCTGCCGGTTGGTGAAGCCCCGGGCGACGAGCTTGATCAGGTCGATGTCGGAGTCGGACAGGCCCTCCGGCGCCGCCGGGTCGCGCCGCCCGGCGAAGGCCGCGATGAGGTGCGTGGTGACCGCCGGGTCGAGCAGCGCGTCGCCCGCGACGGCGGCCCGGATCGCCGCGATGAGCTGCTCGGGGGCGGAGGTCTTCAGCACGAAGCCGCTCACGCCGGCCCGCAGCGCGGCGTAGAGGTTCTCGTCGGTGCCGAAGGTGGTCATCATGATCACCTTCGGTGGCGCCTCCGCCGCGAGGATCCGCCGGGCCGCCGCCAGGCCGTCCAGGCGCGGCATCTGGATGTCCATGAGCACCACGTCGGGCCGCACCGACTGGACCAGCGCGATCGCCTGCTCGCCGTTCTCCGCCTCCCCGACGAGGTCGAGCCCCGGCTCGCTGTCGAGGATCACCTTGAGACCGGTGCGCACCAGCGCCTGGTCGTCGGCGATCAGCACGCGCAGGGCCGCCGCACGGGCGGCCGCCCCCTCCGCCGCGGACGGCGTGGACGGCGCGGCCTCCGAGGCCCCGATCGAAGGTCCGCCCGCGGCCGGGTCGGGGGCGTCCAGATGCTCGGCCTGCACGAGGATGTCCTGCTCGAGCCGCTGCAAGGTGGGGCCGAGGTCGAGCCCGAGCTCGTCGCGCAGCGCCTCCCTGGCCCGCCGCAGCGCGCCGAGCGCGTCACCCTGCCGCCCGGCGCGGTAGAGCGCGAGCGCGAGCAGCCGCCAGGCCTCCTCCCGCAGCGGGTGCGCCGACGCGTGCGCCTCCAGGTCGGGGATCATCGGGCCGGTGCGGCCCAGCCGCAACGCGGCGTCCGCGCGGCGCTCCACGGCGAGCAGACGTAGCTCGTCGAGCCGCGTGGCCTCGGCCTGCGCCCAGGCCAGCTCCTGGAACCCGGCGAGCGCGGGCCCGCGCCACAGGGCGAGGGCCGTCTCCATCCGCTCCAGCGTCGCCGCCGGGCCCTCGTGGTCGCTCTTGACCAGATGCTCGAAGCACCAGGAGTCCACGTCCTCGACGGCCGCCCGCAGCGCGTAGCCGGGCGGGGCCGACACCAGGACGCCTGCCTCCTCGCGCGGCGCGCGGTTCGGTTCGAGCGCCCGCCGCAGCCGGGAGACGTACCCCTGGATCGTGGACAACGCCTGGGCGGGCGGCTCGCCGGGCCACAGCTCGTCGATCAGCACGCTCACCGGTACGGCGCGCCCTCCGGCCACGAGCAACCGGGCGAGCACGGCCTGTTGCCGCTGGCCGCCCAGGTCGAGCGTCTCGCCATCGGAAATCGCTTCGAACGGCCCAAGAGCACGAAAAGTCACCATCGCACGGTAAGCGTAGAGGCAGTGGCCCTCCCGGTCGTGCCGTGCGCCTCTCGGTTGGGTCACGAGGCGAGCGAGGCCGGCGGGGCGGACGCTCAGGCGGCGAGGGGGAACCGGGCCTCGACGACCGTGCCGCCGGTCTCGGGCGCGGTGACCACACAGCTTCCGCCCAGCTCGGCCGCGCGCTCGCGCATCGAGGACAGGCCGACCCCCGCGCGCAGCCGGGCGGGCGGGCCGACGCCGTCGTCGGCGACCGTCACCCGCAGCTCGCCGCCGCCGTCCCCGGCCGGGGAGCGCGTGACGCGGACCTTCACCCGGGCGGCCCGCGCGTGGCGGCGCACGTTGTTCAGCGCCTCCTGCACGATGCGGTACACCGCGACCTCCACGGCGGCGGGCAGCCCGGCCAGGTCGCCGTCCACCCGCACCGAGACGTCCTCGACGCCGTCCGTCCCCGCGGGCAGCGTCTCCTCCGCCAGCGCCCGTACGGCTCCCTCCAGCCCGAGGTCGTCGAGGGCCGGGGGCCGCAGGCCGTACACGAGTTCGCGGATGTCGCCGGCCACCGCGTCCATGCCGGTCCGCAGGTCCCGCAGCAGGTTGTCGGCCGTGTCCGGGGACTTGGCCAGGCTGATCCTGGCCATGTTGATCGTCATCGCCATCGCCCCGAGGGTCTGGCCGAGCCCGTCGTGCAGGTCACGGCGCAGCCGCCTGCGCTCCTCCTCGCGGGCGGCGAGGATGCGCTCGCGCGAGCGCTGGAGGTCGGCGGCCATCCGCACGGCGTGGGCCACGTCGGCCACGTAGGGGAGCAGCGTGGCGAGCACCCGCTCGTCGTGGGCGGCGGCGAACCGCCGGGCCCCCGGCGGGCCGACGAGCAGCCGGCCCACCGGCTCGCCGTGCCAGACCAGCGGCACCTCGCGGGGCGACGGGCCGGTCTGGCCGCTCTCGACGTACCGCGGCCTGCCGTCGGCGATCTCGACGGCGACCCCCTCCACGGCCAGGCCCTCGCGCACGACCGTCACCACCGACGCCAGCGCGTCGGCGGGGTCGGCCCGCCGCACCTCCTGCGTCAGCCGCTCGGCGAGCAGCGCCGGATCGCCCACCCGGCCGTACAGCGCGCGGTCGACCACGCGTTGCAGGACGCGGCGCAGCGGCTGGAAGAACGCGCCGGCGAACAGCGCCGCCGCGAGCCCGGCCACCTGGTGATATCCGGAGACGACCAGGCTGGAGGCCGCTCCCACCCCGAAGTAGACGGCGCTGATCATGCCCAGGAGCCCGGCGGTGACGAACGTCCGGCTGATCACCGTGTCGATGCCGTACAGCCGGTAGCGCAGCGCCGCGAAGAGGATCGCGAACGGGATGAGCGCCGTCCACAGCGTCGCTGGCAGCCACATCGCCGGGCCGAGCAGGTACAGCGCCACGTACACGGCGAAGACGGACAGCGGCCAGGCGATCTGCCGCCGCGTCACGGGGTCGGCGTGCCGCAGCCGGAGCGCGAGCGAGGCCAGCGCCGCCACCACGCAGACCTGGATCACGTACTGGAGGACGGTCCAGGCCGTGCCGTAGTACGGGACGAGGCCCCTGACCTGCAGCGGGTTGTGGATCACCGTCGGCCAAGGGTAGTCCGCGGGATCGGGATCGGGCCGCAGCAGCCCCAGGACGACCTCGGCGAGGGTGGCGACGGCGCCGGCGGCGACGACCACGCGCCAGCCACGGGAGGGGAGCCTCCCGGTGGGCGAGTAGAGCGGGACCAGGACCGCCAGCAGCAGGCCTCCCACCGCCCAGCAGGTCAGCTGGACCGCCCGGGCCGTGATGGCCGCCCCCATGTCGCCCTGCGACGCCCAGTGGAACATCAGCGCGGTGAAGGACACGTTGGCCGACCCCAGCAGGCCGCCCACGCTGATCAGCCACGCCATGCTCAGCCGGGGCCGCTGGGACACCAGGAACGCTCCCGTGAGCGGGAACGTGAGCGCGACGCCGAAGTCCGGCGTGAGCGGGGGGTGCGGCTGCCACTCCGCGGGGATGCGGATCTGGACCAGCACCCCCACGAGGGTCAGGACCAGTGCCACGGCCGCCATCACCCAGGCCACCGCCCGCGCGGGAAAGGCTGGGGGGTTCTCGTCCATCCTGGGATGGATTATGTCCTGTCCCGTTCCGCTCTGACCAGGAAACGGCCAGTGGGTGAGCCCCCGTGGGCCTAGGCGGCCCGGGCGGAGCGGCGGCGGACGGCGCGGCCGATGAGGAGCTGGCCCGCTGCCGCGAGCAGGCCGAGGCCGCCGAACAGGGGCCACACCAGCCCGGGGGCGGCGGCCAGCAGCCGGGTGCCCACCAGGGGCGCGAGCAGGGAGCCGGCCGACCAGGCCAGGCCGTACAGGCCCGAGTAACGCCCGCGCAGGTGAGGTGGCGCGAGCGCCGCGACGATCGCGCCGGGGATTCCGGCCGTGAGCACCTCGCCGAGCGTCCAGACGGCCACCGCCGCCGCGTGCCCGGCCGCCGACGACGCCAGCGAGGTCAGCGCGAACCCGAGCCCGACGAGCGCGAACCCGGCCGCGAGCACCTTGGACGAGTCGAACCTGGCCAGCCACGCGTTCGTGAGCGGCTGGACGACCACGATCAGCAGGCCGTTGACCGCCATCGCCATGCCGTACGCGCTCGTGGGCAGCCCCTGCCCGGTCATGGCGAGCGGCAGCGTGCTGTACGCCTGCAGATAGACCAGCGCGTAGGCCAGGTTGGCCAGCACGAAGACCAGCATGAGCCGGTCGCGTAGCACGTCGGCGAACCGGCCGGGCTGCGCGTCCTCGCGTGCCGGGCGGGTCTCCGGGATCGCCCGCCACACGAGAAGGCCGAAGACCAGGCAGGTGACGGCGTCCACCCAGAACAGCACCGTGAAGCCGGAACGGGCGAGCCAGCCTCCGGCCACCATCGCGACCGAGAAGCCGAGGTTGATCGCCCAGAACAGCAGCCCGAACGCCCGGGGCCGGTCCTCCGGCGGCACCAGGTCGGCGACGATCGCCTGCGACGCCGGCCGGTAGGCGTCCACCACGATGCCCAGCACGAGCATGCCCACGACGAGCCCCGGCACGCTGGTCGTGTAGCCGAGCGCGATCATGGTGACGGCCGTGGCGACCATGCCGCCCGTGAGTGTGGCCCGGCGCCCGAGACGGTCGGCCAGCCATCCGGCGACCGGCTGCGACAGCAGCGATCCCACGCCGAACATCGTCATCACCAGCCCGGCGGTGGCGAGGGAGACGCCGCGCGCCTGCGTGAGGTAGATGCCGATGAACGGCTCCACCATCGTGCCGAGCCGGTTGACGAACGTTCCGCCGAACAGCACCCAGAACGGACGGGGCAGGCCGCCGACCTTCGACTGGATGAAGCCGGGCCTGCTGATCACAGTGGTCACGGCGTCCACCCTTGGACAATCGGGATGCGTCGTGCCAATCTTTTAGCCCTGGCTGAAACATGGGGAGCGGCCGTGGCGGTGGAGTGGCGGTTCACGCCGGACGACGTGGCACGGCTGCGCTTCGCGTTCTCCCCGATGTGGGAGCTGGTCGCCAGCCTCCGGGTGCTGCGCGCCCCCGGCCGCCACTCGCTGCACCTGCCGTGGCTGCGGGCCGTACGGCCGCGCCTGCGTGAGGTGGATCTCAGGGATCTGTTCGCGCTGGTCCCGGTGAGCGGCTACATACCCGACTTCCTCACCCCGACGCCCGACACCCCGCTGCCGGACTTCGCCGACGAGCTGGAGCGGGTGCGCGCCACGCCGCCCGCCACGGCGTACGAGGAGATGGTCTGGGTGCAGACGCCCGATCCCGCGGCGCTGCGGCGGTTCGCCGACGACCCGGCGGAGGGCGTGCGGCGGGTGGCCGGCCAGCTGCGGGAGTACTGGACGGTCGCGTTCGAGGAGTTCTGGCCCGGGATCCGCGCGCTGCTGGAGGCCGACGTCATGTGGCGCGCCCGCACGCTGGCGGCCGGGGGAGTGCGCGAGCTGTTCGCCGACCTGCACCCGGGCGTCGCCTGGCACGGCGACCGGCTCGTCACGGCCAAGAACTGCGCCTACGACGGCGACCTCGGCGGGGACGGCCTCGTCCTCGTGCCGAGCGCCTTCTCCTGGCCGGACGTCTGGGTGATGTACGAGCCGTACCTGCCGATGCTGTGCTACCCGGCGCGGGGTGTGGGGACGCTCTGGTCGGACGGCACGCCCTGCACGCCCGAGGCGCTGGCCGCGCTCATCGGCCGCACCCGGGCGCAGGTGCTCACCGCGCTGGCCGAGCCCGGCTCGACCACCGGGCTCGCCCGGCGGCTCGGCCTCACGCCCGGCGCGGTCAGCCAGCACCTCGCCGTGCTGTCCGACGCCGGCCTGGTGGCGCGGCGGCGGCTCGGCCGCGAGGTGCTCTACCGGCGGACACCCGTCGGAGAGTCGCTCGCCGCCGTCTGCTGATCACGCCCTGCCGATCAGACCAGGCCGGGCGGGGCGGGCACGGCGGGCAGCCGGGCGGTGACCGTCGTCCCGCAGCCGGGTTCGGAGGTGACGGCGCAGGTGCCGCCCAGCTCGGCCGCCCGCTCGGCCATCGAGCTCATGCCCACGCCCGACCTGCGGCCCGGCGGCAGTCCCACGCCGTCGTCGGCCACGACGACCCGCAGCTCGCCGTTCCTGTGCAGGACCACGCGCACGCTTCTGGCCCGCGCGTGCTTGCGCACGTTGGTCAGCGCCTCCTGCACGATGCGGTAGGCCGCGACCTCCACGGCGGCGGGCAGCCCGGCCAGGTCCCCGGTCACCTCGACCTCGGCCACCGACTCCGCGCCCGCGGCCAGGCCCGGGCGCGCCTCCTCCGCCAGGGCCCGTACGGCTCCCGCCAGCCCGAGGTCGTCGAGCGCGGGGGGACGCAGGCCGTACACGAGCTGGCGGACGTCGGCGGTGACGCTGTTCATGCCCTCGCGCAGGTCCCGCAGCAGGGAGTCGGCCGTCTCCGGGGACCGTTCCAGACTGTGGCGGGCCATGTTGATCGTCATCGCCATCGACGCCAGCGTCTGCCCGAGCCCGTCGTGCAGGTCGCGGCGCAGCCGCCGCCGTTCCTCCTCCCGGGCCGTCAGGATGCGCTCGCGGGAGCGCTGCAGCGCCGTGGTCAGCGTCACCGTGTGCGCGGCGTCGGCGACGTACGGCGCCAGCACCGCGATCACGCGCTCGTCGTGGGCGGCGGGGAAACGGCGCCCGCCCGGCGGGCCGATGAGCAGGCGGCCGACCGGCTCGCCGTGCCAGACCAGCGGCACCTCCCGCGTCACGGGACCGGGCCGCCCGCTCGTCGTGACGGTCCCGTCGATCTCCACCGCGAGGCCGGTGACCGACAGGCCCTCGCGCAGCACCTCCAGGGCGGCCAGCAGGGCGTGCGCGGGGTCGGCGTGCTGCAGCCGCCGCCGCAGCCCGGCGGCGAGCGCGAGCGGGTCGCCGCCCCTGCCGTACAGCGCGCGGTCGACGAGGCGCTGCAGGCCGCTCCGGATGGGGTGGAAGAACGCGCCGGCGAACAGGGCCGCGGCCAGACCGGCGAACCGGTCGACGCCGGACAGGACCAGGCTGGAGCCCGCTCCGACGAGCACGTAGACGGCGGCCACGACGCCGACCAGGCCCGCGCCGACGAGGGCCCTGCTGATCAGCGTGTCGATGCCGTACAGCCGGTAGCGCAGCACGGCGACCGCGATCGCGGCCGGCACCAGGGGGAGCGTGAGCGAGGCCGTCCACCAGACCGGATAGCCGATCACCCAGGGGATCACCACCCCGGCCATGGCGACCAGCGGCCACAGGATCTGGCGCCGCTCGATCCCGTCGGCCCGGTTGAAGCGGACGACGAGCGAGGAGAACGCCAGCGCCATGCCCACCGCGACGACCGTGTGCATCACCTGCCGGGTGCCCTGGTAGTACGGCGCGAAGGCCGCCACCTCCAGCGCGTTGTAGCCGGTGCGCACGCTCGACGGGGCGATCAGCGAGCACAGCCAGTCGAGGGCGAGGGCCGCGGCGGTCACGCCCCCGGGCACGCACCACCGCTTGGACAGGATGCGCCCGGTGGGATAGAGCAGGGGCAGCAGCACCCCGAGCGCGTACGTCGTGAGGTTCCACACGCCGTCGGCGAACACCCAGAGCGGGTGGACCAGCGGATGGCCCCCGTTGAGGACGAGCAGGGCCGCCGTGTTGGCGGCGAGGATGTTGGCGGCCGAGCCCAGGCCGCCCAGGCACAGCAGCCAGCCGAGCAGCAGCCGGGGCCGCGAGATGACCAGCAGCGCGCCGAAGATCGGGAACGTCGTGCCCGCCACGTCCTCGGGCGCGAACGGCAGCGGCGTGTAGGGGGAGTCCGGCAACTGGGCGGTCACCCAGATGTCGGCCAGTTCCAGGCAGATCGCCACGGCCGCGATCGCCACCGCGACGGCGGGCCCGAGCGCCAGCACCCGGCCCGGCCAGTCGAGCGCCCGCAGCCGCCGCGGCCGGGGTTCCGCGGAGTCGAGCAGCGGTCGTGCCACGGACGGGGGCTCCTTCGGGTTGTGCACCGGCATGCCGGCAAGGTAAGGCGCGCGGGTCGACACGCGATCAACGCCGGATCAACAGCAACGACGACCCGGCCACGCGTTTTGTTCGGTGTGATGTCCGTCACCGTATCCGCCCGGCCCTCCGGGCGCAGCCGCGGTCCCCGCTCCCCGGTGAGCCGCAGGACAGGCGGCTCACACCTCGTCGTAACCCCTGTGAAACACTCAGAGGGCAGACTGGTAGGCGACCAGACCTGTAACTCCGTGAGGTACGCCTTGGACCGCCAGCAGGAATTCGTCCTCCGCACGCTCGAAGAGCGAGACATCCGGTTCATCCGGCTGTGGTTCACCGACGTGCTCGGCTTCCTGAAGTCGGTGGCGATCGCGCCGGCCGAGCTGGAGGGCGCCTTCGCCGAGGGCATCGGCTTCGACGGCTCGGCGATCGAGGGCTTCTCGCGGGTCTACGAGTCGGACATGCTGGCCAAGCCCGACCCGTCGACGTTCCAGATCCTGCCGTGGCGCAGCGAGTCGCCGGGCGCCGCCCGCATGTTCTGCGACATCCTGATGCCGGACGGCTCGCCGTCGCACGCCGACCCGCGCTTCGTGCTCAAGCGGACGCTGGCCAAGGCGGCCGACATGGGCTTCACGTTCTACACCCACCCCGAGGTGGAGTTCTTCCTGCTCCGCAACCGGCCGGAGAAGGGCGACAAGCCCCAGCCCATAGACGAGGGCGGCTACTTCGACCACACGCCGCACAGCGCCGGCCACGACTTCCGGCGCAACGCGATCATGATGCTGGAGTCGATGGGCATCTCGGTGGAGTTCAGCCACCACGAGGGCGCGCCGGGCCAGCAGGAGATCGACCTCCGCTACGCCGACGCGCTGACCACGGCCGACAACATCATGACGTTCCGGCTGGTCATGAAGGAGGTGGCGCTGGAGCAGGGCGTGTGGGCCTCGTTCATGCCCAAGCCGTTCACCGACTACCCCGGGTCCGGCATGCACACCCACATGTCGCTGTTCGAGGGCGACCGCAACGCCTTCTACGAGCCCGGCGCCGACTACCAGCTGTCCAAGATCGGCCGGTCGTTCATCGGCGGCCTGCTCCGGCACGCGGCCGAGATCACCGCGGTGTGCAACCAGTGGGTCAACTCCTACAAGCGGCTGTGGGGCGGCGCCGAGGCGATCGCCGGAGCCGGTGGCGAGGCCCCGCGTACATCTGCTGGGGGCACAACAACCGCTCCGCGCTCGTGCGCGTGCCCATGTACAAGCCGCACAAGGGCGGCTCGACCCGCATCGAGTTCCGGTCGGTCGACTCCTCCTGCAACCCCTACCTCGCCTTCGCCGTCATCCTGGCGGCCGGGCTGAAGGGCATCGAGGAGGGGTACGAGATGCCGCCGGGCGCCGAGGACGACGTGTGGGCGCTGACCAGCGCGGAGCGGCGGGCGCTCGGCATCCAGCCGCTGCCCCAGTCGCTGGACGAGGCGATCGTGGCGATGGAGCACAGCGAGCTGGTCGCCGAGACGCTGGGCGAGCACGTCTTCGACTACTTCCTGCGCAACAAGCGCGCGGAGTGGCAGGATTACCGCCGCCAGGTGACCGAGTACGAACTCGGCCGCTACCTGCCCGTGCTCTGACGGGGATCACTCCGTCACCGCGGCGTTACAGCCTGCAAATCTTCCTGACACTCCCGTCTGTTTAGCTGGTCCCTACGCCGGAACAGTAAAATCGGTTCACTTGTTACGACTTTTGCGGGTGAGCCGTATCAAGACGTGATCAGGGAGGGCGTGGGCCATATGACGGCGGCTGCGGGGCTGCAGACCGTTCTGACCGTACCGAAGCGTTTCCGGGGACCCGAGGGCACCGCCAACGGCGGATGGATCGCGGGCACCCTCGCCGGCACGCTGACGGGACGCGGTCACGACTCGCCGGTGGAGGTCACCCTTCGCAGACCGGTCCCGCTGGAGACCGACCTGCCGGTCGAGCACGTTGGCAACGCCGTCGTCCTCAGCCAGGGCGACAGCCACCTCGTCGAGGCGATTCCCGTCGCGGAGACGCTGACGCCGCCGCCGTTCGTGCGGTTCACCGACGCGGCCCGCGCGGAGGCGGGCTTCCCCGGCAGGAACGGCCACGCCATCGCGGGATGCTTCGCCTGCGGCCTGCGCGAGCCGGGCGACGGGCTGCGGATCTTCCCCGGGCCCGTGAAGGACGCGGCGGAGGACCCCGCGGAGGGCGCCGAGCTCGTGGCCGCCGGCTGGCGGGTGCCGTTCAACGTGACCGACGAGGAGGGCGTGGTTCCCGACTCGATCGTCTGGGCGGCGCTGGACTGCGTCACCGGGTGGGCGCACTACCGCAGCTTCCCGGACCGGCAGCCCATCCAGCCCCCGCTGCTCGGGCGGCTGACCGGGCAGGTGTTCCGCCGGGTCTACCCGATGGGCCGATACTCGGTCGTGGCCCGCGCGGAAGGCCGCGACGGCCGCAAGCTGTTCGGCACGAGCGCCGTCTACGAGGTGGACGGCGCGCTCGTCGCCGCCGCCAAGGCGACCTGGATCCTGCCCCGCCAGTGACCCGGCCCGGCCCTCGGCCGCGGCTCACATCGCGCGGACGTGGTGTCCGGCGGTCTCCGGATCGCCGGTCACTTCTGGCGGCCCCTGGCCGCTCGCGGTAGCAGCGTGGTGAGCAGGGCCGCCACCAGGAACGCGGCGGCGTTGTACCAGAGTGTGGCCGGAACCGCGTGATAGAGGCCCCCGCCGCGCCGGCCGTCGGCCAGGCTGACGAAGACGGCTCCGACCACGGCGATGCCGGCGGCCGCGCCGAGCTGGAGTATCGCGTTGAGCACCCCGGACGCCGCGCCCGCACTGCGGGAGGGGACCTCGGCCACGATCACATTGGTCAGGATCGAGACGCACAGGCCCATGCCGAGTCCCATGCCGAACACGGGCAGAGCGATCATCCAGTAGGAGACGCCGGTCCCGTGCCCGTTCATGAGCGCGATCAGGAGCACCGCGCCCGCCGTCATGACCAGCAGCCCGCTCCTGATCAGAAGGCGGCCGTGGGTCGTGGCGAAGCGCTGCGCCACCCCCGATGTGAGGCTGATGCCGATCGGCCAGCCGATGCCGGTCAGCGCGGAGGAGAGGAGCGACCAGCCGAGGCCGAGCTGGAGGCCGTAGTTGAGCACCAGGAACAGCGAGGCCAGCCCGGTGAACAGAACGAGCAGCATGATTAGCCCGACCACGAACGCCTGTTCGCGGAACAGGCTCGGCGGGACGAGCGGCGATCGGCTGCGCCGCTGGGAAAGGGCGAACAGGCCCAGGATCGGCAGGGCCGCGGCCATCATGACGATCGACCAGGCGGGCCAGCCCGATTCGCGGCCCTGGATGAGCGGGAACATGAGCGCGAAGGCGGCCAGGGTGATGAGGGCGATTCCCGGCAGGTCCACTTTGAGCGGATGCTCCGAGCGGGATTCGGGCATGTAGCGGAGAGCGCCGGCGATCGCGAACACGCCGATCGGGACGTTGACGTAGAAGATCGCTCTCCAGTGCAGCCCGAACACGTCGTATTCGGTCAGCAGCGCGCCCAGCAGCGGGCCGCTGACGTTGGCCACGCTCAGCAACAGGCCGTACAGCGCGAAAGGCCTGGCCCTGCGCTCGGGCTCGAACAGGACCATGATGATCGAAAAGACCTGCGGCACCATCAGGGCGGCCATGAGGCCCTGGACGAGGCGGGCGGCGACGAGCATGCCGGCGTCGGCGGCGGCGCCGCAGACGATGGAGGCGAGAGTGAACCCCGTCACGCCGATCAGGAAGATCCGTTTGTGGCCGAAGACGTCGCCGAGGCGGCCGCCGGTGATGAGCATCAGCGCGAACGTGAGCGAGTAGCCGGCCAGGATCCACTGCGCGGCGGCGAAGCCGGCGCCGAGGTCCGACTGGATCCGGGGGAGCACGACCGTGACGACGGTGCCGTCGACCAGGTCCATGAACGCGGCGGTGAGGACCACGCTCAGGGCCGGCCACGGACGGGATGGCGTGGTGCTCGTCTCGGCGAACGTGGTCAAGACTCCTCCGGATACCTTGCGTAGTAGCACGAGGCTTGAGCATCACTAATTTAGAGCCTCTCTATTTTAGAGAGATTAACACGTGTCGACGAAGCGTGCCGAGGCCGTCGAGGCCCTGTACAACGAGAATCGGCTTGCCGCCACCCGCGCGGTTCTCTTCCATGCCGCGGTGGCGTCCAGGGCCGGGCTCAACGTGACCGACGTGAACTGCCTGGCACTCCTGGACAAAGAAGGGCCGATGACTCCGGGGCGGCTCGCCCAGTGGACGGGGCTGTCCAGAGGGGGAGCCGTCACGGCGGTGATCGACCGGCTGGAGAAGGGCGGATTCGTGCGCCGTCGTCGCGATGCCGCCGACCGGCGGCAGGTCATCGTGGAGCTCGTCCGCGACGGCGCCTATGCCGAGCTCCAGGAGATCTTCGTACGCTTCGGAAAGGCGTACACCGCCTTGATCGAGGAATACACCGACGCCGAGCTCGCCGTCCTGCTCGACTTCGTGCGCCGCTCGAACGAGATCATCCGCGGCCAGATCGCGGAGACGGCAGGGCCGCCGCGCAGCGGCGGGTGACGAGTCTCCTGGCCATCCGCCGGTCGTTCAGGACGAGCCGCAGGACAGGGCCGACGTCAGGCGGCCGAGGATCTCGTCCAGGAGCGCCGGGCTCGTGGCGAAGTTGAGCCGTGCGAACCCGGCGGTGTCCACCGGCGTCTCCTGCGCGAACTCGGCGCCCTCGGCCAGTTTGACCCCCGCCTTCCGCTCCAGGCGCTCGGCGGGGGCGACGCCCCCGAACGGCGTGCCGGTGAAGTCGAACCAGCTCAGGTAGGTGGCCTGCGGCGAGTGGTAGCCGAGGTCCCACGGCAGGTCCGCGGCCCACCGGTCGATCGTCCGCCGGTTGCGCTCCAGCGTCCGCATCAGGTCCGCGTGCCAGTCCGCCGACTCCCGCCACGCCGCGACCGTGGCCGCCCGGCCCACCATGGTCGGCGTGCCGAAGTAGTCGTACGGCATGCGCGCCAGCGCCTCCCACACGCCGTCGTGCCCGACGTGGGCGACGGCGCAGCGCAGCCCGGCGATGTTGAACGTCTTCGTGGCGGAGGTCGCGGTGATCGTCCGCGCCGCCGTCGCGGGCCCGAGCGAGGCGAACGGGACGTGGCGGTGCGGCGCGTAGGCGAGGTCGGCGTGGATCTCGTCCGAGACGACCACCAGGTCCAGCTCCTCGGCCGCGTCGGCGAGCGCTTCCAGTTCCTCCCGGGTGAGGACCCGGCCGGTCGGGTTGTGCGGGTTGACGAGCACCAGCATGCGACAGCCCGCCGCCCGCAGCCGATCGGCCAGCCCTTCGACCGCGAAGCCCCAGCCGTGTCCGGTTCGGATCATGGGCAGCGGCACGATCCGGCGCCCCGCCCGCGCGATGCTCGCCAGGAACGGCGGATAGGACGGCACGTGGATCGCCACCCCGTCGCCGGGCCGGGTGGCGTGCTCGACCATCACCTGGAGGATCTGGATCAGGTCGGTCAGCACGCGGACGCGGCCCGGCCGCGGCGTCCAGCCGTGCCGCGCGGCCATCCGCTCCGCGAACGCCTCGGCCACCGGGTCCTCGCCCCGCCAGAACGGGTAGCCGAAGTCCTCCCGCTCGGCCAGCCGGATCACGCACTCCCGTACGGCCGGCGGCACGCCGAAGTCCATGTCGGCCACCCACGCGCCGAGGACGCCGGGCGGCAGGGAGCCCCACTTGACGCCGTACCCGGACCGCAGCCGGTCGACGTCGACGTGGGCGAAGGGGTCGCGGGTCATGATCGTCCTTTCGTCACGGAGCCGATCCCGGGGTCGACGGCGGAGGCGGCGATCCAGTCGCGCAGGATCTCCATCTGGCCGTGGTGCTGGGCCAGCTCCTCGTACACGTGCAGGAGCGCCGCCCCCTGGGTCAGCTCGCGGTCGGGCCCGAGGAACGCGGCGGGCGGCGTGCCCCGCAGCGGCTCGGCCGGCCGCGCGGCCCGCACGTCCGCCGCCAACTGGTCCCGTACGGCGGCGGCCCGTTCGAGCAGGGGGCCGACGGGCCCGGCGGCGGCGAACTCCGCGTCGCGGTCCCGGACCACCTCCCGGCCCGCCACGAGCGCGCCCGCCCAGTACGAGACCACCCCGAGGCAGTGGGTGAGCAGGGCGTGGGGAGAGTTCGCGCCCGGGAAGGGCGGCCGGACGTTGGCGAGGTCGTCGCCGAGCTCGGCGACGATGCCGGTCATTCCGTCGAGAGCCCGGCGGGCGAAGTAGAGGTAGTCGTCTTTGTCGATCACCACGGCCTCCGGTGCCGCGTCACTGGTTCAGGCGGTGACGATAGCGCTTGCCGTATCGCGTTGTCACCTGCCAAGGTGGTGACGTGGACTTCGTCTTCGTCGGCGGCAATCTGGCGCTGGACTTCGCCGGCACGCTCAAGTGGCGCCGTACCCATCCGGAGGAACTGCTGCGCACGCCCGGCGACCTGGCGCGATGGTCTGTGGAGGCGGGCGTGCTCACCCGGGAGCCGTCACTCGACGGCGAGGACCTGCGCACGCTGCTCGGCCTGCGCGAGGCGGTCTACCGGCTCGTCGCCGCCGCGCTGGACCGCCGTCCCTGGCCAGGCGAGGATCTCGGCGTGCTCAACCGGGCGGCCTCGCCGCGCGCCGCGGCTGACGCTCGGCCCCGGTGGTCTGGCGCGTGACGGAGGCGCGGCGGAGATCGGCGCGGAGGTCGCCCGGTCGGCCGCCACGCTGCTGGCGGGGATGTCCCCGGCGGCGGCCTCGGGGACGTCACCGGTGCGGGTGCGGGAGTGCGCCCGCCCCGAGTGCACCCGCCTGTTCGTCGACCGGTCGCGGGGCGGCACCCGGCACTGGTGCGGCATGGAGGAGTGCGGCAACCGGGTCAAGGCCGCGAACTACCGCTACCGCAAGAAGGGATGAGCTCTCATCCCGTGAGGCGGGCGGCCACGACCGCGGCGCAGCGGGGGTCGAACAGGATCGTGTAGTGGTTGCAGTCCGGCACGACCTCGTCGCGCAGGCCGGGCAGGACGGCGGCCCACCGCGCGGTGAGGTCGTCCGGGAGCATCCCGACGTCCTGGTTCAGCAGCCCCCGCGGCGCGCGGAGCAGGAGCGGCGCCGGTTCTATGGCCTTCAGCGCCGTCCCGATCGCCTCGTGCTCGGTGAGCAGCCAGCGGCCGTCCTGCCGTACGGCGTCCTCGCGGGCGCGCGAGCGGACGGTGCCGTCCGGCCCGGTGGCGTCGTAGCGGACGTACTCCTCGATCAGCGGGGACCAGTCGTGGGCGAGCGCGGGATGGGCGCGGAAGAAGTCGAGGTAGGCGTCCACGCTCGGATAGGTCTGGGAGAGCCGGGCGATGGCCGGGCCGAGCGTCGCCTCCAGCACCTCGTCGGGGTCGGCGCCGGGCGGCAGCGGCAGCGGCAGGCCACCGTCCACGAGCACCACCCGGGCGTAGCGCCGGTGCGCGGCGTGCAGCGCCGCGACGTAGGCGCCCATCGAGTGCCCGGTGAGCACGCTCGTGCCGTCCGCGCCCACGTGCTCGGCGACCCGTTCCAGGTCCTCGGCGTGCCGGTCCAGGCCGTACGGGCCGGGCAGATCGGCGCTGTGGCCGCGCCCGCGCAGGTCCACGGCGACCAGCGACCAGCCGGGCGGCAGCGCCTCGGCCACCGCCCGCCACGCCATGAGGGAGGCGGTGATGCCGTGCGCCGCGATGATCAGGCGGGGACCGCCGCCGAACCTGGCGATCCGCAGCCGTCCGCCGGGGACGGCGACCTCATCGATGTTCATGGTTCGGACTGTACGGTACGACCCTCGCAGGTATCGCCTGTCCCGTTATGTGTCTTTAAGCTCTCCCATATGGGTGAACGTCTGATCGTCATCGAGCACGAGGCCGACGCCGGTCTCGGCTTCTTCGCCGGGTGGCTGGAGGCCGCCGGAGTCGAGGCCGAGGTCGTCCGGCCGTACAAGGGGGAGCCGGTGCCCGGACGCGCCGCCGGCGGGCTGCTGGTCCTCGGCGGCTCCGCGGCGGCCTGGGACGACGAGGGGTACGGCTGGTTGCCGGCCACCAGGGACCTGCTCGCCCGCGCCGTCGACGAGGGCGTGCCGACGCTCGGCATCTGCCTCGGCGCCCAGCTCATGACCATGGCCTGCGGCGGAACCGTCGAGCGCGGCGACGCGGGCCTGGAGATCGGCCTGGGGGAGATCGAGCCGCTGCCCGAGGCCGCCGCCGACCCGCTGCTGTCCGCGCTGCCGGGCGGCACGGTCCGGGCGATCCAGTACCACTACGACGCCATGACCACCCTGCCCGAGGGCGCCGTACGGCTGGCCACCGGCGCGCGGTACGCCAACCAGGCGTACCGGCTCGGCGACCGGGCCTGGGCCGTGCAGTTCCACCCCGAGGCCACGCCCGCGATCTTCGCCTCCTGGACGGCCGGCGGGGAACTGCCGCCGGAGCGGGCCGGAGAGCTGAACGCGCAGGTCGAGGCGGCCGGGGACGAACTGCGGGCGACCTGGAGGCCGCTGGCCGAGGCGTTCGCGGCCCAGCTCACCCGGCGCTGACTCGCTGAAATGGGCTGACATGGGCGGAGGAGCGCGCGGGGAGAACCCGTGATGGGCCGATTACGCGGAGAAACCGCTAAGGACGCGCACAACGCGGAGGGTTAGCGTGTGCGCTGAGCCCGGCACGTGCCGGGCGGCGACATCCGAGGTCGGCTCCCCGGCAGTGAGCCGATCTCTGCGAGGAGGCTTCCGACCCATGTGTACGGTTACTGGGAAGGTTCGTCTCGGGGGGCGACGTGATCGACGTCGGGGTGGAGGAAGGAACGGTGAACGCCGCGCCTCGGATACAGACGACGGCAGGGCGCCTGGCGGCGCTCGGATTCGCCGACGGCGCGCGGGCCGAACGGCTGCTCGACGAGCTCGGCCCCGAGGCGGTCGGCGACTTCGCGCTGCTCGATGACCTCGTCAGGGCCGCCGACCCGGATCTGGCACTGACCGCGCTGAGCCGCCTGGTCGAGCGGGACCCGAGCGTGCTCGGGGCGTTCCGCGCCGACCCGGACCTGCGCCGCAGGCTGCTCGGCGTGTTCGGGCTCAGCGCGGCGCTCGGCGAGCACGTCGTGCGGCACCCGGAGTGCCTGCCGTCGATCCAGTGGACGCGGTGGCCCACGCTCGGCGAGCTGCGTGAGGAGATGCTGCTCGCGGTCGGGGCGGACCCCGACGAGGCCGAGCCCGTGGCCGAGCCCGCGGCCGACGGGATCACCGCCGGGCCCGGCGCGTCCGGGCCGGCGATGGAGGCGCTGCGCGTCGCCTACCGGGGCCGCCTGCTGCACCTGGCCACCCGGGACGTGACCGGCGAGTGCACGCTCGCCGAGGCCGCCGCCGCGCTGGCCGACCTCGCCTCGGCCGCGCTGGAGGCCGCCCTCGCCATCGCCAGGGCCGAGGTGGCCGACGCGGGCGACGTACGGCTGGCCGTGATCGGCATGGGCAAGTGCGGGGCCCGCGAGCTGAACTACATCTCCGACGTCGACGTCGTCTTCGTGGCCGAGCCCAAGGAGGGCGTGGACGAGACCAAGGCGCTGCAGACCGCCACGCGCCTCGCGCAGGGCCTGATGCGGGCCTGTTCGGCGAGCACCCCCGAGGGTTCGCTGTGGGAGGTGGACGCCAACCTGCGCCCGGAGGGCAAGATGGGCCCGCTCGTGCGCAGCATGGAAAGCCACCTGGCGTACTACCGCAGGTGGGCCAAGACGTGGGAGTTCCAGGCGCTGCTCAAGGCGCGCCCGGTCGCCGGCGACCTCGAGCTCGGCCAGGAGTACGTCGCCGCGGTCAACGAGCTGGTCTGGCAGGCCGCCGCCCGGCCCAAGTTCGTGGAGGACGTGCAGGCCATGCGCCGCCGGGTGGAGGCGCACGTGCCCGCGGGCGAGGCCGACCGGCAGATCAAGCTCGGGCCGGGCGGACTGCGGGACATCGAGTTCGCCGTCCAGCTCCTCCAGCTCGTGCACGGCCGCTCCGACCCGCTGCTGCGCCGCCGGGCCACGCTGTCGGCCCTCGCCGCCCTCTCCAGGGGCGGTTACGTCGGGCGCGACGACGCCAAGGCGCTCGCCGAGGCCTACACCTTCCTGCGCCAGGTCGAGCACATGCTCCAGCTCCACCGGCTGCGCCGCACCCACGTGGTGCCGTCGGACACCGCCGACCTGCGGCGGCTCGGCCGGGGGCTCGGCATGACGACCGACCCGGTGGGGGAGTTCACCACCACCTGGAAGCGGCACGCGCTGGAGGTGCGGCGGCTCCACGAGAAGCTGTTCTACCGCCCGCTGCTGCAGGCGGTCGCCCGCCTCCCGGAGACCGAGGCCCGCCTGTCCACGGCCGCCGCCACCGCGCGGCTGGAGGCGCTCGGCTACGCCGACCCCGAGGGCGCGCTGCGGCACATCGCCGCGCTCACCAGTGGCGTCTCCCGCCGGGCGGCCATCCAGCGGACGCTGCTGCCGGTCATGCTCGGCTGGTTCGCCGACGCCCCCGACCCCGACGCCGGCCTGCTCGGCTTCCGCCAGGTGAGCGACAAGCTCGGCACCACGCCGTGGTATCTGCGCCTGCTGCGCGACGAGACCGCCGTGGCCGAGCGCCTCGCCCACCTGCTCGGCACCAGCAAGTACGTCACCGGGCTGCTGCTGCACGCCCCCCGAGGCCGTCGCGATGCTGGGCTCGCCCGCCGAGCTGGCCGTACGGCCGGCCGCGACGCTCGCCGCCGAGGCCGCCGCCGCCGTGGGCCGTCACGCGGAGGACGCCGAGAGCGCCGTCGCCGCCGTCCGGGCGCTGCGCCGCAGGGAACTGCTCCGCACGGCCTGCGCCGACCTGTCCGGGCTGATCGACATCGAGGAGGTCGGCCAGGCCCTCTCGTCGCTGAACGACGTGACGATCCAGGCGGCGCTGGACACCGCGATCAACAAGGTCACGCTGGAGCGGCGGGCGCCGTTCCCGACGCGGCTGGCCGTGATCGCCATGGGCCGCCTGGGCGGCCTGGAGAGCTCCTACGCGAGCGACGCCGACGTCATGTTCGTGCACGCGCCGCTGCCGGCGTGGCCGAGCGGGACGCGACCGACGCCGCCCACGCGGTGGCCGAGGAGACGCGCAGGCTGCTCGCGCGGCCCGCCCCCGACCCGCCGCTGCAGATCGACGCGGGCCTGCGGCCGGAGGGGCGGCAGGGGCCGCTCGTGCGCACGATCGCCTCCTATCGGGCCTACTACGACCGCTGGGCCTCGCACTGGGAGGCCCAGGCGCTGCTGCGGGCCCGGTTCTGCGCGGGCGACGCCGAACTCGGCCGCGAGTTCGTCGCGCTCGTCGACCCGCTGCGCTACCCGGCCGAGGGCATCTCGGCGACGCCGTACGCGAGATCCGCAAGCTCAAGGCGCGCATGGAGGCCGAGCGGCTGCCGCGCGGGGCCGACCCGGCCCTGCACACCAAGCTCGGCAGGGGCGGGCTGAGCGACGTGGAGTGGGTGGCCCAGCTCATCCAGCTGCGGCACGCGGGAGCCGTACCTGCGCTGCGTACGACGCGCACGCTGGACGCGTTGCGCGCGGCGGCGGGGGAGGGCCTGCTCGACCCGGCCGATGAGGAGGTGCTCGCGCAGGCGTGGCTGTTCGCCTCGCGCATCCGCGACGCGCTCATGCTGGTGCGCGGACGCGCGGCCGACAGCATCCCCACCCCGGTGAAGGAGCGCGTCCTGCTCGCGCGGGCGCTCGGCTACCCGCCCGAGGGCACCGAGGACTTCGTCGAGGACTACCGGCGCGCCACCCGGCGGGCCAGGACCGTGGTGGAGCGCGTCTTCTACGAGGACTGAATCCGACCCAAGGAGCCCGATCAAGGGTGGTTGCCGCCTTGGCGCGCGGCTTGTTCCGTATGACGTAAATGTATGCGGATCGGAGCGTTGCCATCGCAGCCCGTAACGTGTATCAACGGGTGCGGGTGATCTCTTTGATCTCGTATTACGCCGATCTTGCCATCGGGCTGATCCTGGCCTTCCTGCTGCTGTCGCTTGTCGTCAGTGGCATCAACGAAGGCATCGTCAGGCTGCTCGGAATCCGCAGCAAGTTCCTGTGGGCGTACCTGCGCGACACCCTCGACGGCGCGGAGACGGCGGACGGGACCTCCCGGCTCGACCGGATCCTGGACGCGCTCAAGAGGTTCGGCCGCAAGGCGCGCACGCCGCTGACGCAGGCGGCGTCGCCGGAGGAGGGCCGCTCGCGCCTGCCCGCCAGCGTGCTGGGGGTGTTCGCGCGGCTGCCGTTCGGCCGGGACCCGCGGCCCGCGTTCAGCCGGCAGCCGCCGCCCGTGGAGAGCCCGCCGCTCGCCGCCGCCGCCGACTCCGTGGCCGCGGAACAGATGACGGCTTCGGCCGAGGCCCCGGCGGACGCGTCGGCGGACCCCGCGCATACGGCGGGACAGGCCGACCCCGAGGAGACCGCCGTCCTCACGGTGGACCCGGCGGCGGACGGCGCGGCGGGCGGCGTGCTGCCGCCGGGCCAGGGCAAGTCGATGGCCGAACTGCTCCACGAACGGCTGCAGGAGATCGACCACGCCAAGCGCGGAAGGACGAGCATCGCCGACATCCCGCCCGCGCGCTTCGCCGTCGCCGTCATGGAGATCGCCACCGAGCACGGCGGCGTGGAGGCCCTCATGCGGGACCTCGACGCGCTCAAGAGCCCCTTCTCCCGGCCGCTCAAGGCCGTGTGGGACAGGGCGAGCCACGACCTCGAGGCGTTCCGGCGCGGCGTCGAGGACTGGTTCGACGGCGAGATGGAGCGGCTCAGCCTGCTCTACCGCCGCTACGTCCGCTGGGTGCTCGTCGCGCTCGGCCTCGTCGTGACTCTCGTGTTCAGCATGGACTCCCTGGAGTACGGCAAGACCCTGCTACGCGACAACGCCTACCGCAGCGCGGTGACCGCCTTCGGCCAGGCGGGGCCCCAGGCGCTGGAATCGATACGTGAGCAGTGCCGGCCGGGCCAGGACACGTACGCGTGCGTCACCGACGTGCTGAGCACCCCGGCGTTCGTGAAGATCTTCACGCACGCCCCGGTGAGCGTCACGATGGACGCGGCCGACGGCCCGGCGTGGGCCTGGCACGGTGGGGACTGGTGGCAGCGCCTCACGTCGCCGGGCCATTGGCCGGGGTTCCTCATCACGCTGGTCGCCCTGTTGTTCGGCGCGCCGTTCTGGTGGGACATCCTGCGCCGCGTCAGCGGCCTGCGCGCCCGGACCTCCGGCTCCACTCCCTCCTGACGCGCGGGCGGACCGGCCACGGCCGGAGGCCGCGATATCCGGTTGCGGCGGCCGGACCTGCGTGCGTACGGTCGGCCGGGTGCGTGGGCGAGGGCCGGCCGGGTCGCTGTGGCGGCACCGGGACTTCATGCTGCTGTGGAGCGGCCACACGGTGAGCCTCTTCGGCTCGCAGATCAGCTGGATCGCCCTGCCGATGGTGGCGGTCGCCGGGCTGCACGCCACCACGTTCGAGGTGGCGGTGCTGGGGGCCATGAGCACGCTGCCGGCGCTGGTCGTCTCGCTCCCGGCCGGCGTGCTGGCCGACCGTCACCGCAGGCGGCGTCTCATGATCGCCTGCGATGCCGGATCCGCGCTGGTCATGGCGTCGGTGCCGATCGCCGCCGTGGCGGGGCGGGTCACGATGGCCCAGCTCTACGCGGTCACCCTGGTCGTCGGCGCGCTCGGCGTGGTCTTCGGCACCGCGGCCGGCAGCCTGACGCCGGTGCTGCTCGGCGGGGACCGGCTCACTGACGCCAACGCCAAGATGAACACCGCGCGCGGCCTGGCCGAAATGGCCGGGCCGAGCGTCGGAGGCTTCCTGGTGGGCCTGGTCGGCGCCGCCCGCGCGGTCGCGGCGGACGCCCTCTCGTACGCGGTGAGCGCCGCGGCCCTGGCGTCGATGCGCCTGCGGGAGCCGAAGCCCGAGCGCACTTCGCACCGCGGGCGCTTCCTCGGCGAGATCGCGGAAGGGCTGCGGTTCGTGCTCGCCCAGCCCGTGTTGCGCGTGCTCGCACTCTCCGGGGCGGTCAGCGCCGTGCTGCTGCGTGGGATCAGCTCGATGTGGCTGCTGTACGTCGTGCGGGAGCTGGGCTGGAGCCCCTGGGCGGCCGGGCTCGTCTACGGCCTGAGCCTGGTCGGCGGGGTCGCCGGGAGCATGGTGGCCGGGCGCGTGACGGCCCGGCTCGGCATGGGCCGCGTGATCGTCCTGGGCGCCCTGCTGTCGGCCCCCTTCGAGCTGGTCACCCCCCTCGTGCCGCCGGGCCTGGCCGGCCAGTGGACCGTCGGGCTGGTCTTCACCTTCCTGACGGCCGCCGGGATGGTCCAGATGACCGCGGCCCAGACCGCGCGCCAACTGCTGTGCCCGCCCGGCATGCTCGGCCGGATGAACGGCTCCACCCAGTTCATGCAGGCGGGCCTGCTGCCGCTCGGGCCGCTCCTGGCCGGCGCCCTGGGCGCCTGGATCGGCCTGCGCCCCGCCCTGATCATCCTGGGCGGCGCGACCCTGCTGTGGCCGCTCCTGCTGTCCCTGTCACCCGTACGCACTCTGGACGTGAGATGACCACGATGGACGACGACCGCCCGCGGCGTCCCGCACTTGAGCGGCTCGTCAGGGCTCGAGGTCGGTCACGCCTCTGCCGCTCGACATGTCGAGCGGCACGGAAACCTGGTCGTGCGCGATCAGCCAGTCGCCGCCGGTCTTCCGGAAGCAGAAAGTGCCCCGGACCCACATGCCGCTCGTCGCCGTCCCGTTCCTCAGCGTGCCGCTGAGCCGGCCGAAGCAGTGGCCGAACGCCACCGTGTCGCCCACGGTGATCGTCAGGTCGCGGACCTCGTAATTCACCTCCTGGAAGAACGCGAACGCGTTCGCCCAGTTCTTCAGTTTCGCGTCGATCCCCACATGCTGCAGCGGCGGCTCGACGTCGAAGGACACGACGTCCGTCGCGTAGATCTTCCTCAGGCCTTCGAGATCCTTGGCCCGGATTCCTTCGACGATCTTGTCGATCTGCTGCCTGATCGTGGCTTCGTCCTCTTCGCGGTGCGTAGGCATTGCTACCGATTCCTTTCATGCGGTGCGGCTTGTTGGCTTCTCACTGGTACGACCGAACAGCCCCCCGGAATGTGAGGTGTCACGGCGTGGTCCAGTTCCAGCCGATGATCGTGGTGCGCATCAGCCGGGCGGCGGTCGACAGGTGACTGTCGGCGCCCCAGTGCAGGGTGACGGTGCGCCGGCAGTCGGGGCTGTCGACGGAGATCCAGGCGATGGGGGCAGGAATGTCGCCGCGGCGGGCGAAGTCGGGGACGAGACCGATGCCGAGTCCCGCTCTGATCAGTTCGGCGATGGCGCTGTGCTCGTCGCTCTCGCAGACGATCTTCGGGGTGAGATCTCGTGCGGCGAAGAGCCGGTCGAGCAGCCGGCGGAGCCAGTGTCCCTTGCGAGCGGTGATGAAGGGCTGGTCGGCGAGTTCGTCGATGCTCACGGACGTACGGCTCGCGAGCGGGTGATCGAGTGGCACGCACACCCCCACGGCATCCTCGAACAGCTGCACCGACTGCAGGCCTTCGGCGTGGATCGGCTGCGAGGCGACACACAGGTCGACGTCCTGGGCCCGCAGGCGGCGCGCCATGTCCTCGGCCAGGGACCAGTGAAGCTCGATCTCGACGGAGGGATGGGCTCGCTTGTAGGCCGCCAGCGGGCCGGTGAGGGTGAGGAAGGTCTCCGACGCCAGCCTCACGGTGCCCACGCCCTCGCTGGTGGCCTCGGCGACGGCGCGTCGTCCGGCCTCGAGCTCGCCCAGGGCGCGTTCGACGTGATCGCGGAAGAGCTTGCCGGCGTCGTTGAGCCGGAGCCGGCCGCTCCGGTCGAACAGCGGTGTGCCCAGTTCGCTCTCCAGCCGGGCGATGCTACGGCTCAGCGACGGCTGGGCGACGTGAAGTTCGTCGGCCGCCCGGCTGAGGTGCTCAAGTCGCGCCACCACCAGGAACTGTTTGAGGGTGCTCAGCTCCATCATGACTCCTCAGGTATAACCACATAGCAATATTGATCTTAGACAAGATAACTCTTAAGCCATAGTGTCGCCGTCGTTCGCGAAACGAGAACGGAGTGAGGAGGGATCCACATGCTCGCCGTGGCCGCGCCCCGGACGACACCCGCGGGATGGACGCTGCGGGCCGTCGTCAGTGCGCACGCGGTGGCGATCGCCGGCCAGCCGGTTTTCGCCGGGATGTATCTGACCGGTGACTACGCCGGTCTGAGCCTGCATTCGGCAGGCGCCGACGTCGTCACCTCCATCGGGTATCTGCAGGTGATCGTCGCGATCGTGGTCTGGGTCCGGCTGCGCCAGGCGTGGCCGTTTCTCGCCACGTCGGCCGTGGTGGCGGCCGAGACGGTGCAGTACTTCGCCGGGCTGGACGGAGCGCTGTGGTTGCACCTCCCGCTGGGAGTGACGACCGTCGTCGCCGTCGTGGTGCAGTTCATCGACGTTTGGCGGCGGCCTCTCCTGCGTCAGGGGGCCGCCGATGCGTAGCGGCCGTGGCGTGACCAGGCGGCAGATGCTGGGCATCGGCGGGCGCTCGGGCTGATGGCGGCCACCGGGCTGACGAGCGCGGCGGCGCTGGCCCGCCGGCCGTCGATCACCGGCGCCCAGCTGCGCAGCGCCGTACCGCTACCGCCTCCGTTCCAGGTGCCGCTGCCGGTTCCCGCCGTGCTGAAGCCGGTCGGCACCTCGGGCGGCGCCGACCGTTACGAGATCACCCAGCGCGAAGCGAGCGCGGAGATCCTGCCCGGGGTCACGACGCCGATGTGGACGTACAACGGGACCTTTCCGGGGCCGACGATCGAGTCGCGCCGCGGCCGGCCGGTCACCGTGTCACACCGCAACGAGCTGCCCGTCCCGACGGTCGTGCACCTGCACGGCGGCCGGACTCCGGCGGCCTCCGACGGGTACCCGACCGACCTGCTCCTGCCCGAAGGCCGGCAGGAGCACTCCATGCACATGGGGCACGGCTCCGAGCACGGTATGCATGACCCGAGGGCCGTGGTGACCGAGCTGACGCGGGACTACACCTTCCCGCTGGACCAGCGGCCGACGTTGCTGTGGTATCACGACCACCGGATGGACTTCACCGCCCCCGCGATATGGCGGGGCCTGGCGGGGCTGCACATCGTGCGCGACGACGCCGAGGACGCCCTCGGCCTGCCCGCGGGGCCGCGCGAGCTGCCCCTCATGATCGCCGACCGGGCTTTCGCCGCCGACGGCAGCCTCTCCTACCCCGCCCTCGACCCCACCCTGCGCGTACGGCCCGGCGTCCGCGAGCCGTACCTCGCCGGGGTCCTCGGCGACGTCATCCTGGTCAACGGCGCGCCGTGGCCCGTGCACGAGGTCGACGCGGCGCGCTACCGGCTGCGCATCCTCAACGCATCCAACGCCCGCCACTACGAGCTCGAAGCGGTCACCGGCGACGGGCACCGCCTCGACCTCGTCCAGGTCGGGCCGACCAGGGACTCCTCGCCGCCCCGGTCGTCCACAGGCTGCTGCCGATCGCCCCCGCGGAACGCTACGACGTGGTCGTCGACTTCTCCGGCGTCCCGATCGGCGGACTCGTCAAGGTGGTCAACCGGCTCGGCTCCGGCCGTACCCGCGACGTGATGGCCTTCCGGGTCGCGCGTAAGGCCGCCGACGACAGCCGCGTCCCCCGCACCCTGTCCACCGACCTGCCGGCCTGGCGGCGCTCGGACGCCGTCAGGGTGCGCGATTTCGCCTTCCGCGCCGGGCGGATGCACTCTGGCCACGGCTGGCTCATCGGCGGCCTGCCGTTCGACCCCGCCCGCACCGACGTCACCACCCGGCTCGGCGACGTCGAGGTCTGGCGGCTCATCGCCGACGTCCACCATCCCGTCCACCTGCACCTGGTCGGTTTCCGGGTGCTCTCGCGCAGCGGCAGGCCGCCGCTGCCCCACGACGCGGGACTCAAGGACACCGTCTCGCTACGGCCCGGCGAAGCCGTTGAGATCATCACCCGGTTCGACGGCTATCGCGGGCGCTACCTCTTCCACTGCCACAACGCCGAACACGAGGACATGGGCATGATGGCCAACCTCGAGATCGTCTAGCCCGCCCGGGCCCTGCGTCCCGGCCACGGCTACGCAGGGCCCCGGCGACGTCACGCCACCTTGGAGGACGGGGCGCTCCACGTGTTGCAGGCCCCCGGGTCGCCGGACTTGAACCCCTCGTTGGCCCAGTAGGTGATCGACTTCCGGCTTCCGTCGTTCTTGCCCGCCCAGCCGCGCACATAGAAGAGCAGATCGTCCCAGTCCTCGCGGTCACGCCGCAAGGATTTCCAGACGCTTCGCAGGGAGACTCCGGCGAAGCAGTCGGCCTGGAGGCTGTATCGCCGGTTCTGTTCGGCGAGTTCGGCCTTGCTCCGGTAGCGGAGGTCCACCCAGGCCCGGTAGATGCCGGCGCGGTTCTGCACGTGCTCCCCGTACTTCGCCGCCAGCAGGTTGAACAGGTAGAGATCCCCCGGGTCCTCCAAGAGGTCCTTGGAGAGCACGATCAAGATCGTGTGAGACGCGTCGCAGTAGTAGGCGGCCCAATCGTCCTTACGCCACTTCGCGCCGCAGAACTTCGCCGGCACCTTGGTCGCGTATGTGAGCTTCACCCGGGACTGCTTCAGACCCGCCTGGCCCAATTCCGCGGTCCAGGCGTCGGTGAGGCAGGCGAATACCTCGTTCAGATAGAGCTTCGCGGACCTCGCGTCCGCCTTCTTCACCCGCCTTTCCCGGCAGTCGGTGTCAGGCAAGGGTCCCGCGCTGTACAGGCGGTTGTCGGTGAGGGTCTTGTCCTTGACCGGGTGGGCGGCGGCCGTGCCGGACACGGCCGGGAGGAGCCCCAGTGCCACCGAACCGGCGAGCGCAATCTTGGCGAGTTTCACGGACGACGAGGCTAAACCACCCAAAAGGCCGTCGGAAGCCTTTTTGTGAATATCGATCCGCTTGTTTCGCGCGTGTGGTGTATAACGGGGCGCCGGCAGCCGAAAGCGTATATGGAGCGTGCATGGTCATCAGACGCGCCGAAGCGGCGGACGGAGATCTCGGCGATCTACCTGTCGGCCGAGGTGTGGGGCGCGGGGGTCGGCAGGCGCCTCATGGCCGCCGCGCTGGACAGCCTCGCCGCCGCCGGATACGAGCAGGCCACCCTCTGGGTCGTCGACGGGAACATGCGCGCCCGGCGGTTCTACGAGCGTGGCGGCTGGCGTCCCGACGGCGCCGTACAGCGGGACGAGTCGGACGGCTTCCCGCTGACCGAGGTCCGCTACCGGCGGGCCCTGCGCCGTTGACCGGTCGGCCGGCCCGATGACAGACCCTCCGAATCCTGAGCGGGACGGCGTCAGTCGAAGTCGACGCAGACCGCGTACCAGCCGTCCGACAGGCGCTCGGCGCTGGAGACGTCGAGAACGCGCACGTCACCGACCGGCAGGTAGACGAAGCCGCACTCCTCCAGCATGCCGCCGGAGCCGGCCACCCGAAGCTGGGTGGCGCCGTTCCAGCGCTGGACGCCGTCGATGGTGAACAGGCCGACGCGTTCTCTCACGCTCGCCCATTGTTCGTCTTCCGGCAGCGACCGCGCGTAGCGGGTGAGGGCCGGTTCGGAGACCAGGAAGGCCACTTTCATGGGAACGTCCAGGCTCACCAGTGCGAGGGTGAGGGCTCCGGCGAGGGGCGGCACGAGGGCCGTGCCGGCCATCCTCGCATCCTGGCCCGGCAACCCCCGTCACAACTCGAAATTCCGGAAATCCGTGGATATCTAGTCGTCGGGCTTCGTCCAGGTCAGGGAGTATCGGCGGAGCACGTGCCGGCGGTAGCGCACGCCGGGCAGCAGGCGGCGTGCCGCCGCCCGCACCTGCCCGTAGCTCATCCGCGGTTCGGCCACCGGCATCCCCTCGGGCCCCCGCGCGCGGCGCAGCAGCTTCGTGATCCGTACGACGGGGGCGGCCGCGATCGTCGCGGCCCACTCCGCGGGGGAGCCCTCGCGGGCCAGGCCGACCACCACCAGCGTGCCTCCGGGGCGCAGCGATTCGCGCATCCGGACGAGGGCCGCGTCGAAGTCCATGTGGTGGATCGTGGACACCGAGCAGACGAAGTCGTACCCCTCGACGGGCAGGGCGGCGGTGAGGAAGTCGCCCTCGACGAAGGTGAGATCCGGCTGACCGGCGGACAGTTCGCGGGCACGCGCGATCATCTCCGGTGATCTGTCGACGCCGGTGACGCGCTTGGCCCGGGTGGTCAGCTTCCGCGCGAGCAGGCCGTCCCCGCAGCCGACGTCCAGCGCGTCACCGCACCCTTCGGGGACGGCGCGGAGGATGCCCGGGTGCCGGGCGACGTTGGTGTTCCAGTACGGCTCCGAGTCGGCCTGGCGCATCTGATCATCCTAGGGCCGGCGTCATGACGAAGTCCCGGAAGCGGGTGGCGGGTGCGGCCGGGGCATGGTCCGTACGCCAGGTGAGTCCGATGGTGCGGCGGGCGGCCTCCGCCGCGATCCTGACGCCGACGGTGCCGGACTGACCGGCGAAGGGCTCCGGCACGATGGCCACGCCGAGCCCGGCCGCGACCAGGCCCTCGATGGTCGCGAGGTCCTGGCTCTCGAAGGAGACCGCCGGGGACACCCCGGCGTCGCGCAGCAGCGCGTCGACCAGGGCGCGGTAACCGAAGCCGACCGGCGTGGTGACGAGATCCTCGTCCGCCAGCTCCTGGAGTCCCACCTCCTGCCGATCGCGTAGCCGGTGGCTCGGCGGCACGACGAGCACCAGCCGCTCCTCCTGCAGGGGATGCCAGCCGAAGTCTCCGGATGGGCGCGGGGAGGTGATCGCGAGGTCGGCGGCCCCGGTACGCAGGTCCTGGACGATCTCGTGCGCCGGTTCCTGGCGCAGCAGGATGCGCATCCGGGGAGCGTGCTCGTGGAAGGAGCGCAGCAGCCGCGGGACGAGGGAGGTGGCGATGGAGTCGAGGAAGGCCAGTCGTACCACCCCGGTGTCCGGGTCGAGCAGGCTCCGCAGATCGGCCAGCAACTGCTCGTAGCGTGCCGTGAGGTCGCGCGCGGCCGCCACCACGAGTCTCCCGTTGGGCGTCAGGTGGACGCCGTCCGGCGCGCGCTCGAACACCCGGGTGCCGAGCTCGTCCTCCACCCGGGCGAGGGCGCGCGAGAGCGTCGGCTGGCTGGTGCGGAGGATGGCGGCGGTGTCGGTCACGTGCTGGTGGTCGGCGAGGGCGACCAGCCAGGCCAGGTCCCGGAGCAGCATGCCCGACATCATACGCATCGCGTATCGGATACGGCTGGTTACGGCATTGGACGCATAGCGCCAGGAAGCGCACAGTCGTTGGGGTGACCGCTGTTCTTGAGACCTCCGCCGTGGAAGGACATCTGCCGGGGACCACCGGGTACCGGCGGGTCGTCGTCGCGCTGTTCGCCGCCGGGGTGGCGACCTTCGCGCTGCTGTACAGCACTCAGGCGATCCTGCCCGAGCTCGCCGCGCAGTTCGGGGTGTCCACCGCGGAGAGCACGCTGAGCGTGTCGCTCACCACGCTCGGTCTGGGCGTCGCGCTGCTGGTGGCCGGCCCCCTGTCCGACGTCGTCGGACGCACCCGGCTGATCCATCTGTCGCTGACCGCGTCCGCCGTCGTCGCGGCGGCGTGCGCGCTGACGCCCGGCTGGCCGGCGCTCATGGTCCTGCGGTCACTTCAAGGCATCACGCTGGCCGGGCTCCCCGCGGTGGCCACCGCCTATCTGCGCGAGGAACTGCATCCGTCCACACACGCCCGCGCCGCGGGCCTGTACGTCGGGGGCACGGCGCTGGGCGGGATGGCCGGCCGCCTCCTGACCGGTGCCGTCGCCCAGGCCGCCGGCTGGCGCTGGGCCCTGGCCGCGGCCGCCGTGCTCGGCCTGCTGTGCGCCCTGACCGTACGCGTGCTGCTTCCGCCCTCCCGGCGCTTCGCCGCGGCCCCCGCGGGCGTACGCGCCCTGCTCCGCGGAAGCCTGCGCGCGGTGTCGGACCGCGGACTGCTGGCGCTGTACGGCATCGGCGGTTGCTCGATGGGCGCCCTGGTCGCGGTGTTCAACACCCTGGGCTTCCGGCTCGCGGGCGCGCCGTTCCACCTCGGTGTCGGAGCCGCCGGCCTGATGTTCCTCGTCTATCCCATCGGCTCCGTCAGCTCCGCCGTGTTCGGCAGGCTGGCGGACGGCTACGGGCGGCGGACCGTGACGCCGCTGGGCTGCCTGCTGGCCGTCGTCGGCGCGCTGGTCACGCTGTCGTCCTCGCTGCCGGTCCTGGTCCTCGGACTCGCGCTCCTCACCGCGGGGTTCTTCGCCGTCCACGGGGTGGCCAGCGGCTGGGTCCCGGCCCGGGCGTACGCGGGAGGGGTGTCCACCGGGCAGGCCGCGTCGCTCTACCTGTTCACCTACTACCTCGGGTCCTCAGTCTTCGGCAGCCTCGCGGGCCGCGCCTGGACGGACGCCGGTTGGCCGGGCGTGGTCTCCCTCGCCGTACTCCTGCTCACCGCCACCGGCGCCCTCGCCCTCCTGCTGCGCAGGACCCCCGCCCTGGGGGAGGGACGCTCCCGATGAGCGCGGCAGGCGGTGCTTCTCAGCGAGTGGCACCGGAACCGGTTGTCCCTTGGGTCTGTGAGCTGTCACGGCTGCCGCCGGCTCGCCGCTGACAGCGAGCGCGCCGGGCCCGTGCCCAAAGCCGGCGGGGAGTCCTGATCTCAGGTCGGCTCGTGCTGTCCAGGTCTCGTCGTCACCCCACTCCATGGCGCAGGCGGAGGTCGCCTCCGAAGGCTTCCGCGATCACGCGTCCCGTCTCGAAGACGAACTCCGCCTCCACCCATTGGGTGGGATCCTCGGCTTCGAATCTCCTGGTCATGCGGACAAGCCGCTCGCCGACATGCCGTACGAAGGGCACCTCGGCGGGGGCGGGCACGATGTCCACTCGGCTGGCGAGCTCCTCCATTGTGTAGCTCTCTCCTGGCTCATCCGGCGTGATGCGCAGAGCCCAGTCGGCGGTGTCACGGACCACGACGGTCGTCGTCTCCAGATGGAGCCACACGTGCAGGAGTTCGGGGGCGTCGGACTTGTGGGTGAACAGGGCCGCGGTCACCGCGACCAGACGCAGGCCCTCCAGATCGGAAAGTTCCATCACCCACCACCTTCGACCCGGTCGTCCGTCTGCGATCAGTCGAGTGCCTCACGAGGCCGCCTGTTCATCGGTCGCAGGCGGCTCAGTTCCTCGCGGAACTCGCGCTCGCCGATCTCGTACGGAGCACCACCAGCCACCTCTCGCGGGACGGATCCCGCCGTACCCAGCGAGATCCCGGCTCAGGTTAGCCGGGCGGATCCGGCATCCGGGGCTTGTCCGCTCGGACCCGTTATGGAGGCGGTCAAGGACGAGGTTTCTCAAGGGCGAGGGTTTCCAGGTCTACGGCGTCGGCCATGGCTTGGGCGCCCTTGTCGTTGAGGTGCATGCCGTCGCCACTGTCCAGAGCAGGATGGATGTAGTCGGGAGCTTCGGGGTTTTCCACAGCTCGGGCTACGTCGAAAACGGCGTCGAAGGTGTCGGTGGTACGGATCCAGTCGTTCACCTCGCGTCGGGCGGCGAGGCCCTCAGGGGTACTGATCCCGGGATAGATGGCGCCTGCGAAGGGCCCGATGGTGGCAGCGAGGATCTTCAGGCCGGCCTTGTGCGCGCGCTGGGCCAGGGCCTGGAAGCCCTCGATGAGGGCGCCGGAGGTGGCGGGAGGCTCGCCGGACATGCCGGGGATCCCGAGGTCGTTTATGCCGAAGTGCACCAGGACATGGGTCACGCCGGGAATCGAGAGAACATCACGGTCGAAGCGCGCCAGCCCGTGCTCGCCCACCTCGTCCCGCAGCAGGCGGTTTCCGGCGATGCCCTGGTTGACGACCCATCCGCGCTTGAGGCGCCGGTTGAGGAAGTCCACGGAGCGGTTGTTCGCGCCAGTCGTGGAACCGACCCCTTCGAACCAGGAGTCGCCGAATGCCACGGCGATCGCGGTGTCGTCCGAGGTGAGCACGTCGACGCCTGAGACGTAGAACCTGGCTTCGACCCGCTCGGCACCAGGCAGCCTGGGAGACATGACATGGTTGCCGCCGATTATGTGAGCGGTCTCCATGGGCATGTGCGAATAGGTGGCCAGACCTGTCTCCTCAGGGAAATAGAGGCTGAGGAACAGGTCGGCGCCGGGGGCGACGGGCAGATCCATCGGGTCACTGGCGGCCTCTTCTCCCGGCGGGATGGTGACCCTTTCGGTGCCGTCGAAGGTGAGGGTGGCCTGTCCGTGCTCGGTAGCGGCCCCCGCGGCGGCGATGACCAAGGGGGTACGGCCATACCGGTTCGTCAGGCGTACGCGAAGGAGTTCTCCGCCGCCGGCCATGTGGATTACCTGACGCACCGTCTGGTCGGCGAAGCCACGCGGTTCGGTGAGCTTTATCTGCTCGTAGGGACTGATCACCGCGGTGCGGAAGCCGGCTGTCCAGATCATGCTCGCTCCATTCATTGTCATGAGGAATAGCGCCGCTCAGGCGAAGGACAGCTGAAGCGCGTATGCGCATGGTTAGGCAAGCTGCTCAGGGCTGGAGCACGTACCGACCGCGCACGCCGCCCTTGGTCATGGCCCGGTGGGCATCGGCGACCTGGCCCAGCGGCACAACCGCGTGCACTCGGGCCGGCAGCTCGCCGGCGGCGGCGCGGGCGAGCAGGTCGCCCAGTCGAGCGCCGTCGGGGTGTGCTACCACGACATCTACGGTGATCCCGCGCTCCGTGGCCGGCTTGGCGCTCGGCTGGACGCCGACGAAGGCCCCGCCGTCGCGGACCAGGGCGAGACCCTGCTCCTGCAGCGCTGCAGCGTCGGCGACCGCGTCCCAGCCCGGCTGGGCGTGCGTGGTGAACGCGGCGCCGAGACCGCGGACGAACTCCTCGTCCTCTGCTCTGGCCAGCCCGGTCACCTGCCAGCCGCGGTCCTGCGCGAGCGAGACGACGTACCCGCCGACCGCACCGGCCGCCCCGGTCACCAGCAGCCGGTTGCCGACGGTGGACGCGTCGCCCAGCAGGTCGACGATCTGGACGGCGGCCAGCCCGTTCAGCGGCACCGTCGACGCCGTGATCAGGTCCAGTACGTCGGGAACGACGGCGAGGTCGACGGCCGGCACGACGAGCTGCTCGGCGTAGGTGCCGAAGTCGCGGTCGAAGCCGTCCACCAGGCCGGCGACCCGAGTGCCGACAGCCAGGTCCACGCCGGTGCCCGTGGCGACGACGATGCCGGCGAAGTCCCAGCCCAGGCCGGTACGTTCGGGCTGGTCGATCAGCCCCATGGAGTGGAAGAGGCCGCGCGCGACCCCGAGGTCGACGGGGTTGACCGCCGCGGCGGCGATCCTCACCCGGACCTCGCCGGGACCGGGCTCAACGACGGGAACGTCGATGATCTCGATCGAGTCGGGCCCGCTTGGGGCGCGGACGACGGCGGTGCGGAAGGTGGCGGTGCTCACGGTTTCGCTCCTCGTGGCGTGTGTTCGACTTGCTGACCCGCATCACTATGGGCGTGTAACTCTCCAATGGGAAGTACGCACTTCGAAGTGTGTAAGTCACCTCTCGGTAGAAAGGAACGGTCGATGCCGACGAGGAAAAGCGGGCACAGGCGAAGGGGGACTACGAAGCGTTCATGGCGAACTGCCCCAGCCGCCAACCGCTCGACCGGATCTCCGACAAGTGGGTTGCGCTGATCCTGGCCGCGCTCGGCAGCGACGGCCCGCATCGCCCCGGGGTCGACTGTTCCGGTGAGCCGCGCTCGATGCGCTATTCCGAACTGTCGCGACGACTGGCTGGAGTCAGCCAGAAGATGCTCACCCAAACGCCGCGCTCCCTCGAGCGCGACGGCCTGCTCACCCGCACTGTGACCCCGACGGTGCCGGTCGCCGTCACTTACGAGCAATCCGACCTCGGCCTCTCCCTCCACCACGTGGTGCGCGGCATCAAAGTGTGGGCTGAGGCGCACATGGACGAAGTGCTCGCCAATCGCGAGGACTACGACACCCGCCTCGCCTGAACGCCGGCCATCAGGGCAGCAGGGCGGCGGCGCGCAGGCCTGCCGGCCCTACGGCTGACACCAGCCCAGATCCGGAGCCCAAGGTGAGATGTGGTCCGCCACGTCTGGCCAGCGTCGTAATACCTCGGCTCTGAACAGGAGCGTGTCCGGACTGGGGTCTACGCCCTGGACGTCTTCGTCGGCCAGCCGATCGCAGACCTCGCTTGCCTCGCCGGTCGCGGACTTCCAGAAATACAGGTCATAGGCCACGAAGCCGTTCATCCCATCACGCATGCGAAAGGCCATCGGCCGTGCCCTGGTGGAGGGCGGCCGATGGCCTTTCGTCACGACGCCGTCGTGTGTCCCGGGCGGGCGTTCCCCGCCCAGGGCAACAGGTCAGCGGATCACACGTCGTAGTAGAGCTCGAACTCGTGCGGGTGCGGGCGGAGGCGGATCGGGTCGACCTCGTTCTCACGCTTGTAGGAGATCCAGGTCTCGATGAGGTCCGGCGTGAACACGCCGCCCTCCAGCAGGTAGTCGTGGTCGGTCTCGAGCGCGTCGAGCACCTTCTCCAGCGAGCCCGGCACCTGCGGGATGTTGCGGGCCTCCTCCGGCGGCAGCTCGTACAGGTCCTTGTCGACGGGCTCCGGCGGCTCGATCTTGTTGCGGATGCCGTCGATGCCGGCCATGAGCATGGCGGCGAAGGCGAAGTACGGGTTGCAGGACGGGTCCGGCACGCGGAACTCGATGCGCTTGGCCTTCGGGTTCGAGCCGGTGATCGGGATGCGGACGCAGGCCGAGCGGTTGCGCTGCGAGTAGACCAGGTTGACCGGGGCCTCGTAGCCGGGCACCAGGCGGTGGTAGGAGTTCACCGTCGGGTTGGTGAAGGCCAGCAGCGACGGGGCGTGCTTGAGCAGGCCGCCGATGTAGTAGCGCGCGATGTCCGACAGACCGGCGTAGCCGACCTCGTCGTAGAACAGCGGCTCGCCGTCCTTCCAGAGGGACTGGTGGCAGTGCATGCCGGAGCCGTTGTCACCGAAGATCGGCTTGGGCATGAACGTGACCGTACGGCCCGCCTGGATGGCCGTGCTCTTGATGATGTACTTGTACAGCATCAGCTTGTCGGCCGTCTCGAGCAGCGTGCCGAACCTGAAGTCGATCTCGGCCTGGCCGGCGGTGCCCACCTCGTGGTGCTGCATCTCGGTCTCGATGCCGGCCTCGATGAGGTTGCGCACCATCTGCGAGCGCAGGTCGGTGAAGTGGTCCATCGGCGGGACCGGGAAGTAGCCGCCCTTGTAGCGGGGCTTGTAACCCAGGTTGCCGCCCTCGGAGGCCTTGCCGGTGTTCCAGGCGCCCTCGATGGAGTCGATGTAGTAGTAGCCGGCGTTCTGCCTCGTCTCGAAGCGGACGTCGTCGAAGATGTAGAACTCGGCCTCGGGGCCGAAGAACACGGTGTCGGCGATGCCGGTGCCCTTGAGGTACTCCTCGGCCTTGCGCGCGACGTTGCGCGGGTCGCGGCTGTAGGCCTCGCCGGTCAGCGGGTCGTGCACGAAGAAGTTGATGTTCAGCGTCTTGTGCTGACGGAACGGGTCGAGCACGGCCGTGGAGGGGTCGGGCAGCAGGAGCATGTCCGACTCGTGGATGGCCTGGAACCCGCGAATCGACGAGCCGTCGAACATGAGGCCGTCGGTGAAGACGTTGGGACCGAAGTTCTCGGACGGGAAGGTGAAGTGGTGCGTCGTCCCCGGCAGGTCCGTGAACCTGACGTCAACGAACTGCACACCCTCGTCCCGGATGAACTTGAGGACGTCATCGGCGGAGTTGAACACTCTCGAACCTCCCAGGGGCATGGGCTAGCAACCCGAAAATAGGCCGATGCCGTTTCCGCCCCATGTCTCGATTGTTTCGCGCGTGTTAAGGGAAAGCGCTACCCGGGCGGTCGCGGCGATAACGTCGGCCCGCCGTTCCCCGGGCTCCATCGTACGGCCTTATCGCAGGTCAGGTGCCCAACGCGGCCGGGCAGCGCGGCCCGGCGGAAACGCCGGAGGCGCGGTCGTAGGGGTCGACCGGCGCGCCGGAGGGCCGCGCTCCCCGCGGGTCGCCGGGGAAGCGCGGATGAACGAATCCGTCATCCGGGTCGCAATTCGCACCGAAGAGCGCAGACTTGTCCGCGGCCAGCCAGACGACGAGCCTGCCGCCCTCCCGGTACGCCGAGAACTCGCTCCTGTGGTGCTCGACGACCCTCGTCACGGTCAGGGGTGCGCCGGGGCGGCTGACCGGGTGGACGAACAGGTAGTCCGTCTCGATCGTGACGCCTCCGCCGGCCCTCTCGGAGATCGTCGTCTCGCCGGAGACCTTCACGACGTCCCCCACCGGCTCGGCCGTGTCCGGGGCGAGGCTGAACAGCCACGACCGGGTGCCGGAGGGGCCGCCGGCGTCCAGGTGGCGCAGGAACTCCTCGCGCTGCCGTGGATGCAGCAGACGGGCGAACTCCTCCGGGCGCTCACCCCGCACGGTGGCCGGATCGAGGTGTGCGGCCGACAGCAACCGTCGTACGCGCTGCAGGGCCTGGCCGACCTCCTTCTCCGTGAGCCCGCCGAGCGCGCGGGCCGCGGGCATGCTCAGCCCCTGCTCCCCGTCGGCGTAGTCGACGGCGGGAGTGCCGGCGAAGGGACGGCGGACGGCGCCGGGACGGGGCCGTGGTCGAACAGCCCCTCCTCGCCGTCAGGGATCGGCGTCAGCACGGGCCCGGGCCGGGCGACCACCGGGCCGGAGATCATCAGGTCCTCGCCGCCTGCGGCCGGGCGGACGATGCCGAGCCTCTCCAGGACGTCGGGCCGCAGGACGACGACGAGCCCCACGAGCACGACCAGGCCCGCGATCACCGCCAGCACGGCCGGGCCGCGCCGCCGTCCCGGCGGTGACGCGACCGACTCCGCCGCCGCGGTCATCCTCCGGATCTCGTCCTCGCCGAACTGCGCGACCAGCGCCTCGAAGCGCGCGTCGATGTCATCGGGGTCCGCCGGCCGCACGGTTCCCTCCAAAGCGCTTAGGTCGGAAACGATTCACGATATCGGGATTTAATGCGATAAGCCTGCCCATGATGTACGGCTTCGCGGCCGGACGCCAGACCGGTGACCCTCCCCGATACGCTGGGAAACCATGAGTGACCGGCAGCCGCGTTGGACGCAGACCTGGATGGGGGGCCCGCGGCCGCCGGGGTGGACCTGGGCTATCCGGGGCAGCGCCTCGGCCTGCCCGAGCAGGGCCCCGGGGCGGTCGCGGGTGGGGGCGCAGGATCGGCGCCGTCGTCGTCGACTGGCTGCTGTGCACCTGGGCCATCGCCGGCGGCCTGCTGCGCTTCCAGGGCAACGACATCGGCGCGGTCGGCCTCGGGATCTTCGCGGCGGAGTACGTCCTGCTGGTCGGCACGATCGGCATGACGCTGGGGATGCGCCTGTTCGGCATCCGCGTGGCCGGGCTCGACGGCGGACGGCCGTCCTTCTTCGGCGTGCTGGTGCGCACGCTGCTGTTGTGCCTCGCCGTGCCCGCGCTCATCTGGGACCGCGACCGGCGCGGCCTGCACGACCGCGCGGGCGGCACGGTGGTCGTCAACCTCTGACTCCGCGGGGCGGCCGCGGTCACGGCTCGACGAGGCCGGCGCGGATGGCGTAGCGGGTCAGTTCGAGCCGGTCGCGCATGCCGAGCTTCTGCAGGATGTTCGCGCGGTGCCTGTCCACGGTCTTCACGCTGATGAAGAGCGTCTCCGCGATCTCCTTGGCCGAGTTGCCCTCGGCGATGAGTTTGACGATCTCCTCCTCCCGGGGCGTCAGGATGCTGTCCGGCATGCGCTCGCCCTGCCGGGCGCGCTGGAGGTAGTCGCGGATGAGGGCGGTGACCGCGCCGGGGTAGAGGAAGGGCTCCCCGCGCATCGCCGCCCGGCAGGCCTCCAGCAGGTCCTGGTCGGCGACCGACTTGAGCACGTAGCCCGAGGCGCCGGCCTTGAGCGCCTCGAAGAAGTACTGCTCGTTGTCGTACATCGACAGGATGAGTATGCGGATGCCGGGTGCGCGCCGCGAGATCTCCCGTCGTCGAGGAGATGGTCGCCCAGGCCCCGGACGCGCGGACCGGGCAGGCGCTGTGGTGGTCCTTCGCACTGGGGGCCGACTTCAGCGGCAACGGCACCGCGGTGGCGGCGAGCGCCAACGTCGTGGCCGTCGGCATCGCCGCCAGGACAGGCCACCGCATCGGCTTCTGGCAGTTCACCAAGTACGGCGTCCTCGTCACCGCGCTGAGCATCACGATGGCCTGGGTGTACGTCTGGGCGCGTTACTTCGTCTGACGCCGCCCCCGCCGGGTCCTACGACGCGGGCCTGACGCACTGGAAGATCGCCGTGCCGGGGAGCAGGCGGCCGCGCAACGGGCTCCAGCCGCCCCACGTACGGTCGTGGCCCGGCGGCCACTCCGGCTCGGTCAGGCCGGTCAGGACGAGGCCGGAGGCGGCGATCAGGCCCACCCAGTCGCCCATCGTCCGGTGGTGCTCCACGTACGACGGCTCGCCGTCCTCGCCGAACTCGACGTACGGTGAGCGGTCGAAGTAGGGCCGGTCGGCGGTCAGGCCGCGCGGGCCCGGATCGTCGGGGAAGGCCCACCGCACGGGGTGGCTGACGGAGAACACGAACCGCCCTCCCGGCCGCAGCACCCGGCGCACCTCGGCCAATACGGCCCCGGCGTCCGCGACGAACGGCAGTGCGCCGTAGGCCGAGCACGCGAGGTCGAACGACTCGTCCGCGAACGGCAGCGTCTCGGCGTCGGCCTGGACGACGGGCAGCCTCATCCCGGCGGACATGTCGATCCGCCGGGAGTGCTGCAACTGCCGGTAGGACAGGTCGACGCCGGCGACCGTCGCGCCGCGCCCCAGCAGCCACCGGCCGCACTGGCCGGCGCCGCACCCGATCTCCAGAATCCGGCGCCCCGCCACGTCGCCCAGCAGCCGGGCCTCGGCCTCGTCCAGGCCCTCGGGGCACCACACGAAGCCGTCGTCGCGCAGGAAGCCGCCGTGCTCGGCCTGGTATTCGTCGGCCGCGCCATCCCACCAGCCCCGGTTGGCCCGTGAGGTCTGCGACCGGGAGACCGGCCGCCTTCCCACATCCAACGCGATCAACGCATCTTGGGGCCGCGCGGCATCCGGGCACCCTTGGGGATGGGGCCCTTCGGCATCGGGATGGCCGGGGTGAGGGCGCGCATCCGGTTGTTGACCTCGGACACCGCGCCCTTCTTCAGGTTGCGGGGCAGCTTCATCATGTGCCGCTGGAGCTTGGCCAGGGGGACCTGGCCCTCCGCGTCACCGCACTGGACGTCGTACACGGGCACGTCGACCGCGACCCGCTGCACGCGCTTCTTCTCCGCGACGAGCATGCGCTGCACCCGGTTCGGCGGGCCCTCGGAGACCAGGATGACCCCCGGATATCCGACGACCCGGAAGACGAGGTCCTGGTCGCGGTTGACCGCGACCGGCTTCTCCTCGACGTACCAGGTGCCGCGCAGGCTCTGCAGGATCGCGTACGTCGCCCCCGGCTGGCCGTAGAGCATCGAATACTGCGCCTTCTGCGCCAGCCGGCTGAAAACGATCATCCCCACCAGTACGGCGGCGAAGACGCCGAACACGATCCACGTCCAGCTGAAGATCACGCCGATGACGACGAACAGGACGAGCGTGCCCAGAGCCGACGCGTAAACGATCGGCATCCCCTTGGGGTTCGCCTGCTGAATGATCTGTGCGACCATCCGGAGCTGCTTGAGGCGTCCCGGAGCCGCTGCGTCTTTCGCCATGGTCTGAAGGATACAAACGCCGAGCTGACTTAATGAAAACGAGACTCTCCCACGCGGGCGGCGATCGCCTGCTGGTACAGGCGGCCGGCCCGGTAGGACGAGCGGACGAGCGGGCCGGACATGACGCCGGCGAAACCGATCTCCTCGGCCTCCCGCTGGAGCTCCACGAACTCCTCGGGCTTGACCCAGCGGTCCACCGGGTGGTGACGCGGGGTGGGACGCAGGTACTGCGTGATGGTCACCAGGTCGCATCCGGCCTCGTGCAGGTCGCGCAGCGCCTGGGTGATCTCCTCGCGCTCCTCGCCCATGCCGAGGATGAGGTTCGACTTGGTGACCAGCCCGGCCTCGCGGGCCAGGCTGATGACCTGCAGCGAGCGCTCGTAGCGGAACGCGGGCCGGATCCGCTTGAAGATCCTGGGCACGGTCTCGATGTTGTGCGCGAAGACCTCGGGCCTGCTGGAGAAGACCTCCTCGAGCTGGCCGCGGTCGCCGTTGAAGTCCGGCACGAGCAGCTCGACGCCGCAGCCGGGCACCATCTCGTGGATCTGCCGGGCGGTCTCCGCGTACAGCCAGGAGCCGCCGTCGGGCAGGTCGTCACGGGCGACACCGGTCACCGTGGCGTAGCGCAGGCCCATCTGGCGCACCGACTCGGCGACGCGGCGCGGCTCGTCCCTGTCGTACTCGGCCGGCTTGCCGGTGTCGATCTGACAGAAGTCGCAGCGCCGGGTGCACTGGTCGCCGCCGATGAGGAAGGTGGCCTCGCGGTCCTCCCAGCATTCGGAGATGTTGGGACAGCCCGCCTCCTGGCACACGGTGTGCAGCCCCGCGCCCTTCACCAACGACTTGATCTCGTTGAAGTTGGGGCCGTTGCGCAGCCGCGTCTTGATCCACGGCGGCTTCTTCTCGATGGGGGTCTGGCTGTTGCGCACCTCCAGGCGGAGGAGCTTTCGGCCTTCAGGAGCGACGGTCATGCGACTTCCTTCGCAGCACTCCGCGGCAGCGGTCCGCGGGCCCGGGGTCCGAGCGGGAGCACGCGGCCCTGCGCCGTACGCGGGCCTGCGTGCCTGTCGGAACGCTCGTTCACGAGCCCAGCTTATTACCTGCCCTCAGGTGATCCGGGACAGCTCCCGGACCGTCCGGGCGAGGTGGCGCGACAGCTCGGCGTCGATCCGGTCGGACTCGCCGGAGCCGAGGCCCACCGAGCCCTCGTCGACGCCGGCCGACTCGAGGAGGACGGCCCGCAGCGCCGTCGGCGGCTCCGCCTGCCAGGCGGCCTGCCCGGCCAGGGAGTCCTCCCGGCGCGCGGCCACCAGGCCGGGGTCGGTGTCCCTGGAGAGCGCGGCATCGCGGATCTCCTCGGCCGTCTCCCCGCGCCTGGCCGCGGCCATCACGGGGGTGAGGCGGCTTTCCCCCATGGTGAGCGCGTCGACGTACTCGACGACGGCCCGCGACGAGACGGCGCGGGCCGCGACCTGGTCGGCGTAGTAGACGGCGTGCTGCGACTGGGCGGAGACGAGCCGGCGCAGCGCGAGCTCGGCGAGGAACAGCGGCCACACCAGCACCCAGCCGGTGACCTTGCCGATCGCCTGCGACGCCATCCTGCCTGCCGGAACGCCGCTGTGTACGTCCAGGTGGGGGTCGCCGAAGTCCCGATACCGGTCCACCCGCATGCCCATCAGGGCGTGCCGCCACTCTCCCGTGGTGGCGAGGGCGGACGGGACGAACAGGCCGCGGACGGGGTCGCCGCTCACCTCGCGCGCGAGCTCCGCGCCGAGCATGCCCGCCCGCTCGCGCGGCGTCAGGCTGAGCAGCAGCGGAAGGCCGACGAGCAGCACGGGTCGCCGCCGTATCCCCGCCCGCAGGTGGGCGCACCGGAAGAGGCGGTCGTGCGCTGGCGGCCGACCGGCCGGGCCTGTCCAGCCGCCGGCCCCGCAGCCGGAGGAACCGCCTCCTGGCGTCACGGGGGAGCAGATCGGCACGGACCTCGCCGGGGGGTGAGGAGAGGGTCATGCCGCGAGTATCTCCGAGGCCAACCCGCTCGGCGAGACGCCGAAAACTGCAATTGATTGCAAATTTGTAGTAGAGTTCAGAAATGGCCGAGGGACTTCGGGAGCGCAAGAAACGGCAGACCCGGCGGCGCATCGCCGAGGTGGCGGTCGGGCTGTTCGTGGAGCGCGGCTTCGACAACGTCACGATGGCCGAGGTCGCCCAGGCCGCCGAGGTCTCCGTGAACACCGTCTACAACTACTTCCAGGCCAAGGAGGACCTGGTGCTCCCGCCCGAGGAGGCGTCGCCCCGGAGGCTCGCCGACATCGTGCGGGAGCGGCCGCCGGGCGAGTCGGCGGCCGTCGCCGTGCTGCAGCGCCTGCGCCGGGAGATACGCGGGCGCGAACGCGTGGTCGGGCTGAGCGCGGGATTCGGGCGCGTGCTGGAGATGATGCGGGCCGCCCCCACGCTGACCGCCCGGCTGGAGGACCTCGGCCGCCAGATGACCGACGCGCTGGCGGTCGCGCTGGCCGAGGAGACCGGCGCCGACGCCGGCGACCCGCTGCCGCGCGTGGTCGCCTGGCACATCGGCTGCCTCCACTCGCTGGTGTACGCCGAGATCGGGCGGCGTACGACGGAGGGGGAGAGCCCGGACGCCATCGCGGCCGCCGTGCTGGAGTTGCTCGACGTCGCCGAGAGCCTCCTGGGCGAGCGCGTCCGCACCTATGCTGTACGAGAGGGACGACCGTGTTCAGAGTGACGATCAGAGGAAAGTTCAAGGGCCTCGACGACGCCGGCCGGGCCGCCGTGACGGCGGCGGGCGGCACCGCCTACACCGAGGGCGGCACGTTCACCCACGACGCGAGCGTGTCCGCCTTCACCTTCCGCTGCCAGGTGCCCGCGGGGCCGGACGACGGCGAGGACGAGGCCGCGCTGGGAGCGATGGCCGCGCTGGACGCGCACGGGCACCCGTACGAGATCCTGCGGGTCGCGGTGACCGACATGCGCCAGATCAAGATCCGCAGGAAGGGGCGCGGCGCGTAGCCGTCAGGCGAGATCCTCCTCGTACAGGTCGTACGGCTCCTCGCCGAGGGCCTCGGCGAGGCGCTTGCCGGCGAACGGGATGACCTCGTCGACCGTGATCCGCCGGCCGGTCTCGGCCGCCAGCGACGTCACCCCGGCGTCGTCACCGGCGATGCGGGTGTACCAGCTCAGGTCGTTGACGCAGTTGAGCGCGAAGCCGTGCATGGTGACCCCGCCGGAGACCCGGATGCCGATCGTGCCGAGCCTGCGGTCGGGCAGCCCGTGCGCGGGGTCGCCGGGCACCCACACTCCGCCGCGGCCCTCGACCCGGCGCGCGGTCAGCCCGAAGTCGGCGCAGACCTGGATCAGGACCTCTTCCAGCAGCCGGATGTAGGAGACCACGTCGCCGATGCGGATGATGGGGTAGCAGACGAGCTGCCCCGGACCATGCCAGGTGATCTTCCCGCCCCGGTCCACGTCGATGACCGGCGTGCCGTCGACCGGCCGCTCGTGCGGCAGCGTCCGCTTGCCCGCCGTGTAGACGGGGGCGTGCTCCAGCATGAGGCACAGGTCGGAGATCTCGTCGGCCGCCCGCCGGGCGTGCAGCCGCCGCTGCAGGGTCCACGCCTGCTCGTACGGTACGTCGACGCCCAGGCGGACGATGGCCACGCCCTTCACGTTCCCATCGGCCTTCACGTTCACAGGGTAGAGGTCAGCAGCCGGGGCTCGATACGCAGCTCCTTGACGGCGGGGCCGTCCCGCTCGATCCGGTAGGCGTACCCCTCGGGGTCGGTGGTCACGGCCTGGATGAACTCCGTGCCCACGTAGTGCAGCGCCACGCCCTCGTCGGCGGCGTACCCCTCGGGCAGCTCGCCCGACGCGACCGACTCGTGCAACAGCGCCCGTCGCTGGGGGTCGGAGTTGTAGTGGACGCCGCAGGAGTAGGGGAGCAGGCCCAGCCCCTCGGCCCAGGGCCGCAGCCTCGGCCCGAACGAGTCGGTGTTGCCGCCGACGTGCCAGCACAGCGCGCCGGCGCTCTGCCCGGACAGCACGACCCCCGCCCGCCACGCCTCGGCGAACGCCTCGTCCAGGCCGTGCAGCCGCCACAGCGCGGCGAGGTTGGCGACGCTGCCGCCGCTCACGTAGATCGCGTCCTGCTCCAGGATCCACTCGCGGGGGTCCTCGACGTTCGGCATCGGGAAGACCGTCAGGTGGCTCACCTCGACGTCCCAGCGGGAGAACGCGCCGTACATCTTGAGCAGCCACTCGGCGTCGTCGCCGGTGGCCGTGGCGAGCAGCCCGAGCTTGGGGCGGTCCTGACCGGTCAGGTCGAGGACGTAACGCAGCAGCGCGGTCGGCTCGATGAACCCGTACCGCTCCGACTGCCGGAATGATCCGCCTCCGATGGCGACGATGTGCGACTGCCCGATGCGGCTCATGCGCATCACTCCTGTTCCCGGATCGAATGACTCTTTAGAGTACGGCGGCCAGCGCCTCGCCGATGGTGGGATGGGCGAACCGGTGACCTGCGTCGAGCAGCCGCCGGGGGAGCACCCGCTGACCGGCGAGCAGGGCCTCCTCCGCGAACTCCCCGAGCGCCAGGCGCAGCGCGAGGCGCGGGGCCGGCAGCGGCATCGTCGGGCGGCGCAGCGCCCTGGCGAGCGCGGCGGTGTACTCGGCGTTGGTCACCGGCTCGGGAGCCGTGAGGTTCACCGGCCCCGCCAGTTCGTGCGCGAGCAGGAAGCGGACCGCGTCCACCCAGTCGGGCAGCGAGATCCACGAGACGTACTGCCTGCCGCTGCCGAGCACGGCGCCCGCGCCCATCTTGAAGATCGGCAGCATCCGGGCGAGCGCGCCGCCCCGGCCGCTGAGCACGAGGCCCGTGCGCAGTGGCGTCACCCGCACGCCCGCCTCTGCCGCGGGCGCGGTGGCGGCCTCCCAGCCGCGCACCAGATCGGCCAGGAAGCCCGTGCCCCCCGGCGCGGACTCGTCCACCGCACGGTCGCCGGTGTCGCCGTAGAAGCCGATGGCGGAGGAGGACAGCAGCACCCGCGGCCCGCCCTCGGCGCGGGCCAGCGCCTCGGCGAGGGTGCGCGTGCCGCCGACCCGGCTGTCCACCAGTTCCCGCTTGTACGCCTCGGACCACCGGCGGTCGCCGATCCCGGCGCCGGCCAGGTGGACGACGGCGTCCGCGCCCTCCAGCGCCCCGGGGTCGAGCACGCCGCCCGCCGGATCCCAGAAGCGCTCGTCCGGCCCGGCGGGCGGGCGCCGTACGAGGCGGCGCACCTCGTGCCCGTCGGCGCGCAGCGCGCGCACCAGGGCCGTTCCGAGCAGTCCCGAGGAGCCCGTCACCACTGTCGTCATCGTCTCCACGCACGGGTCACTACCCGGAAACGCAGGGGGCCGCCCCGCGAAGCGCGGGACGGCCCCGATGGCGTCCGGGCGGTACGGCTCGCGCCGCCCCGGGCGTACGGCTACGCCAGGCCGAGCTGGGCCTCGAAGCGGCCCTCCTCGAGACGGTGCTTGATCGTCGTGAGGAAGCGGGCCGCGTCGGCGCCGTCGACCAGGCGGTGGTCGTAGCTGAGCGCGAGGTAGACCATCGAGCGGACCGCGATGACCTCGCCCTCCGGGGTGTCCACGACGACCGGGCGCTTGACGACCGCGCCGGTGCCCAGCATGCCGACCTGCGGCTGGTTGAGGATCGGCGTGTCGAACAGCGCGCCCCGGCTGCCGGTGTTGGTCAGCGTGAACGTGCCGCCGGTGATCTCGTCCGGGCTCACCTTGTTGGTGCGGGTGCGCTCGGCGAGGTCGGCGATCTTACGGGCGAGCCCGGCGATGTTGAGGTCGCCCGCGTTCTTGATCACCGGGACGAGCAGGCCGCGCTCGGTGTCGGTCGCGAAGCCGAGGTGCTCGACGTCGAAGTAGGTGACCTCGTTGGTCTCGCTGTTGATCGTGGCGTTCAGCTTCGGGTGCTGCTTGAGCGCCTCGACCGCGGCCATCGCGAAGAACGGCATGAACGACAGCTTCACGCCCTCGCGCCGCAGGAACTCGTCCTTGGCCCGGTCGCGCAGGCGCGCGATGCGGGTGACGTCGACCTCGACCACGGTGGTGAGCTGCGCCGAGACCTGCAGCGACTCGACCATGCGCTTGGCGATGGTCTGCCGCAGGCGCGACATCTTCTCCGTACGGCCGCGCAGCGTGGTGTCCACCCGCACCTCCGACGCGGCGGGCGCGGCGGCGGCCGGGGCGGCGGGCGCCTGGGCCGGGGCGGGCGCCGCCTGC